>DASTEM010000109.1:0-4601 GCA_035709545.1 Gaiellaceae bacterium
CCGCTTCGCGTACTGAGCTCGTGCGGTCGCTCACGGTGATCGAGCCGCCCGCGACCCGTGTCGCTCTCGACAACCCGGCGGTCGCGGCATTCGCCACACGTGGTGCGGAGCTCTACGCGACCGCCCAGACGGACGACCCCGAGACGTTCCTGAGGAGTTTTCTCGCGGGGGTGGGCTCCGCGCTCGACCGCATCATCCGGCGTTCGACGGCATCTGCGACGTGCTCGAGCGGGCGCTGGGCGCGGAGCGCGTCGTGCTCGAAGGCTTCGGGCACACCGCGCAGCGCCACCTCAAATTCAACGACGTGCTGGTGGACTTCGTCGAGCGCGCTCGCGCGCCGACCTCGCGAACCGACACTTCACGGCGGGGCGAGAACGAGAACGCCTTGTAACAACGTGTAGCTTGCGCTGTTGGGCTCGGGCGTCAGGCGATCAGGCTGTCATGCGCTCGCGCGCCTCGTCCTCCTCGCGTTCGCGCCGACGCACGCGCGGGTTCATGAGCTTCACGATCTCGAGCAGGTAGACGACGTAGACCGAGAACGCGAGGGCGGCTAGGCCGATCGCGAGAACCACGAGCGTCTCCCACGGGTGCCACTGCCCTCCCTCGCGAAACGGGACGAACCGCGTCGCGAGGGCCGCCCCGGCGAGGCTCGCGCACCACAGCCACATCGTCACAGCGGCCCGGCGCTGCGAAAAGCCGATGTTGAGGAATCGATGGTGGAGATGACTGCGGTCGGCCGCGTAGATCGGCCGGTTGTGCTTGAGCCGACGCGCGACGACGAACGACGTGTCGATGATCGGCACGGCTAGCACGAGCAACGGGAGCAAGAGCACGACCGTCGACGCCGTCTTGAGAAGTCCCTGAATCGACACAGCCGCGAGGATGAACCCGAGGCATAGCGCACCCGAGTCACCCATGAAGATCCGCGCGGGGAAGAAGTTGTGCCGAAGGAAGCCGAGACAGGCACCGGCGACGATCGCTGCAAGAATCGCCGGATCGGCCTTCCCAAGCGACAGGGCAAGGACGGCATAGGTTATGCCGGCGATCCCGCACACACCGGCCGCGAGGCCGTCGAGCCCGTCGAGGAAGTTGACCATGTTCATCACGGCGACGATGAAGAGCATCGAGAGCGGCACGCCGATCCAGGTCGGGAGGTCGACGACTCCGAGGAACGGAAAGGTGAAGTGGTCGATCCAGACGCCGAACATGGGCGGGATCGACGCAGCGACGAACTGGCCTGCCAGCTTCGTCGGGGGCGAGAGGCCGCGAAAATCGTCGATGGCGCCCACGACAGTCGCCACCGCCGCCCCGAGGAGAACGCCACGACTCTCACCCGAGAGGTCGAGGAACGCGAGCGCAGGCACGAGAATGCCGAGGAAGATCGCGAGCCCGCCCAACCGAGGAATCGGCCGCCGGTTGAGACGGCGCGCGTCCGGCCGGTCGACGGCGCCGAGGAGTCGCGCCATGCCGCCGACTGCGGGCGTCAGCAGCATTACGACGACGAAGGCGATCGCGGCTCCGTAGAGAACCTCCGGCGTCGCCCGCAGCTCGTCGAACACCTTGGCTACTTCGTGCCGTACAACCGGTCGCCTGCGTCCCCGAGCCCCGGCAGGATAAACCCCTTGTCGTTGAGACCGCGGTCGACCGAGGCGACGACAATGGAGACGTCCGGGTGCTCGCTGTGCACGCGCGCGATGCCCTCGGGCGCCGCGATCAAGGCGATGAGGCGGATGGAGGTCGCGCCGACGCGCTTCACCGTCTCGATGGCAGCCGCAGTCGAGTTCCCGGTCGCGAGCATCGGGTCGAGCAGGATCACGTCGCGGTCCGCGATGTCGCCCGGAAGCTTCACGTAGTACTCCACCGGCTCCAGCGTCTCCTCGTCGCGGAAGAGCCCGATGAAGCCCACGCGCGCGCCTGGCACGAGCGAAAGAACCGCATCGAGCATTCCTATGCCCGCGCGCAGGATCGGGCACACGGCGACCTTCTTGCCCGAGATGCGCCGCGCGGTCGTCGTCTCGAGCGGCGTCTCGATCTCGATCTCCTCGTCGGCGAGATCCTTGGTCGCTTCGTAGGTCAACAGCAGCGTGAGCTCGTTGACCAGCTGCCTGAACATCTGCGTCGTTGTCGTCGTGTCCCGCAACAGCCCGAGCTTGTGCTGAACCAAGGGATGCGCGACTTCGGTGACGACCGCGGTCGACGCGGGATGAAGATCGGCGGCCGTATCCACTGGTTCCTCCTAGGCTCCGAAGGTCGGGAACGCTGCCTGCCCCGGATAGAGAGGACGACGTTCGAGCAGCGCGGCGCTCCGGCGGGCAAGCGCCACGAGGTCGGCATTCGAGTCAAGCGCCTCACACATCAGTCGCCCGACCTCGCGAAAGTCGTCCTCATCGAGGCCGCGCATCGTCATCGCGGGCGTCCCGACGCGAAAGCCGGAGGCAACGGTCGGCGGTCTCTCGTCGAACGGGACCGTGTTGCGATTGACGGTGATCGAAACCTCGGCGAGCCGCTCCTCCGCGTCCCTTCCCGACCACTCCGTCCGGCGAAGATCGACGAGCAGGAGATGTGTGTCGGTGCCTCCAGTCAAGACGTCGAGGCCGCCTTCCTGAAGCGCCGCGCCGAGCGCGTCCGCGTTCGCGCGAACGCTCTCCTGGTACTGCCGAAACGGCTCCGACGCTGCGATCCGGAAGCACGTCGCCTTTCCCGCGATCACGTGGTTGAGCGGGCCACCCTGCATGCCGGGGAAGACCGCTCTGTCGACGGCCTGGGCATGCTCGGCTCGGCACAGGACGAAGCCCGAGCGCGGCCCGGCGAGCGTCTTGTGCGTCGTCGAGGTGACGAAGTCGCAGTGCTCGACCGGGTTCGGGTGGAGCCCAGCCGCCACGAGCCCCGCGAAATGAGCCATGTCACAGAGCAGGAGCGCGCCGACCTCGTCGGCGATCTCGCGGAACCGCCACGACTCGACAGTGCGGGGATACGCCGAGCCGCCGCACACGATCAGCTTCGGCCGATGCTCCTGCGCGAGCCGCAGCACGTCGTCGTAGTCGACCAGGTTCGTCTCACGAGACACGCCGTAGTGGACGATTCGATACAAGCGGCCCGAGAAGTTGACCTTGAGGCCATGCGTGAGATGGCCGCCGTGCGAGAGCTCCAGCGACAGGATCGTGTCGCCCGGCTCGAGGCACGAGAAGTAGACGGCCATGTTCGTCTGCGCACCGGCGTGGGGCTGGACATTCGCGTGCTCCGCACCGAAGAGCGCCTTCGCGCGATCGATCGCCAGCTGCTCGATCTCGTCGACGACCTCGCAGCCGCCGTAGTAGCGCCTCCCGGGATACCCCTCCGAGTACTTGTTCGTGAGGACGCTCCCCACGGCCTCGAGCGACGCCGGCCACGTGAAGTTCTCCGAGGCGATGAGCTCGATCTCGCCGCGCTGGCGCTCGAGCTCCCGCTCGAGCAGCGCTGCGACGTCGGGATCGACGTCCGCAAGGCCTGCCGTTCGGAGGGTCTCGAGCGTGAGCGGCACGGTGGCCATCGGCCTGGATGCTAACGGGCGACGGCTGCGGCCACGCGCGCGAGCGCGACTGCGGAAGGCACTGCGCCTTCGCGCAGGACACGAGCCTCCGGGCCGGTGAGGTCGAGCACGGTCGACGGGACGCCGAGGAGCTCACCCGCGTCGTAAGCCGCGGCGACTGCATCGAGGATCTCGGCGGGCACGTCGTCGAATCGACGCGGGTCACGCCCGCCGTGCCGATTCGCGCTCGTCGCAGCCACGACCCCGGCGGCAGCGAGCAGCTCTCGGGCGGAGCCTTCGACATCCGGCACCCGCACGCCGATCGTGTCCGGCCGATTGCCGGTGAGCCACGGATATCGCTGCGCCGGGTTCGGGAGAACGAGGGTGTACGGACCGGGGAGAAGCGCGCGGATCAGCGCTTCGGCCCGACCCCGGAGCTCGGGTGTGAAATCGAGGAGCGACTCGACGCTCGGTGCGACGAGGGCGATCGGCCGTCCGGCAACCCGGCCCTTGAGTGCAGACAACCTTCGCGCGGACTCCTCGCGATCGGGCGTGCACGCGAGCCCGTAGACGGTGTCTGTCGGGATGACCACGAGCTCGCCTGCCCTGATGGCGGCAACGGTCTCGCCGACCGAGCTCACTCGGGGAGAACAGTCCAGCCGAGCGATCGCGCAGCGGCCGCGAGCCTGTGATCGAACGTCACGAACGAACGCTCATTCCGCCCGAGGAGCTCAGCCGCCGCAAGGTGGAGCGCGTCGAGCGACCGAATGCCCGTCGCCTCGGCGAGCTCGGCGGCCGAGCCACAGACCCCGTCATCAAGTTCGACGATCACCGTCTGCTCCCAGTCGTTCGCAAAGCGGTCGCGCGCAATGCGCAGCGCGGGACCGTCGAGAGCCTTCGCCAGCGCACGACGGATCTCGACGAGCGTATGACGCCCTGAAGCCCACTGCCCACGGAGCACTTCCGCAGCTTCGTCCGACTCCGGCTCACGAACGTAGAGCTTGACGACAGCGCTCGAATCGACGTAGAGGTTCAGTCGCCGCGATCCTCGTCGAAGATCTCCCGGCCTCCCGAGTGTCGAGTTGCTCGGTTT
>DASTEM010000110.1:0-3297 GCA_035709545.1 Gaiellaceae bacterium
GAGCCTCAGGGAAGCTCGGGCGCTACATGGTGCAGCACGCGCTCGATCGTGGCTACGAGGTCGTCGGCGTGTGCCGGGAGAAGAGTGTGGGGAAGCTGGACGCGTTCACGGGTCGCATCACGATCATTCCGGGAGCGACGAACGACCGCGAGGTCATCCAGCGCGCGGTCGCCGGCTGCGACGGAGTGCTCGTCGTGCTCGTCCCCTGGGGTGTCCACAACTACGCATCGGGAACGGCCCAGGCGGTGCTCGACTACGCGCCTCCTGAAGCACGCCTCGTGTTCTCGTGCGGCTGGCACATCACCCTCGACGGCCAAGACGTCTACACGTGGAAGCTGAGAGCGATGGCGAAGGTCTTCGGCCCGCTCGCGCGTCTCGCCCGCTTTGTCGACCTCGACGACCAGGTGGAGGCGTGCCGGCGGGTGTTCACGAGCAACATGCGCTGGACGGTCGTGCGGGGGAGCGACCTCGAGGAGGGCGAGAGCCAGGGCCTGCCCGTGTGGAGCCGGCATGTGGGCGACCCCATCCTCGAGAGCAACATCACGCGCCGAGTGGACTTTGCCCTGTTCATGGTGGAGGCCCTCGCAAACGACGAGCTCGTCCACGAGGCTCCGGCGATCGTCGGCTGCCAGACGCCCTCGGCGCTCGCTCATGCCACCAAGTGAGCGCCCTGGCGTGATCGTCCGGAGCCGAGGACTGCGCTGTCGGTAGTTGACCGCACCGCGATCGGCGGTACCACGGATGCGGGTTTGGCATGCGCGAAGACAGCATGCAAGCGACCGAAGGAGGTTTGTGATGTCTACCACCAAAGAGAAGGCACGGGGAACGAAGGAAGCGACTAGGGCCAAGCGCCCGAAGACGTTGTTCCTCGACTCGGCAACGGTTGGCGAGGCGATGCACCGCGGCGTCGTCAGCTGCCCGTTCGAGACACCGCTGTCGACCGTGGCCCGGATGATGGCCGCACACAAGGTGCACTGCATCGTCGGGCTCGGAGACGTGACCGAGGACGACACGCGTCTCTGGGGCGTCGTCTCGGATCGAGACATCCTCGCCACGGCGGCAACTAGCGAAGTCGCCTCGCAGACGGCCGGGAGCAGCGCTGCGACCCAAGTGTTCACCGTAGGACCGGACGAGAGCCTGCGACACGCCGCTGAGCTCATGAGCGAAAAGGGTCTAACGCACCTCCTCGTCCTCGACCCCGGCGCGGACCGGCCGGTCGGCGTCCTCTCGACACTCGACATTGCCGCCGTCGTCGGCGGCGTCGCCCATGGTGAGGAGGCGCAGCGCACTGCGACACACGTTGACGGCGTCATGACGACGCCGGTGATCACCGTTCCGCCCGAGATGCCGCTGAAAGAGGTCGCATCGCTCCTCGTCGAGCACAAGATCTCCGGGGTTCCCGTTGTGCGAGACGGGGAAGTGGTCGGCGTCGTCTCGGAGGCCGACATCGTCGCCGGCGCACTTTGGTCGGCACCCACCGAGCGAACCGGCCTTCTTTCGTGGCTGCTCGAAGGCGGCGGCGAAGCGCTCGCGGGCCGGTTGCCCGCCAAGACCGCCGGCGCAGCGATGAGCACGCCGGCGATTACCGTCGAGCCCTGGCAGTCCGTAGCTACCGCCGCAGCGATGATGACCGAGCGGGGCGTGAAGCGGTTGCCCGTGCTCAAGGCCGACAAGCTTGTGGGAATCGTCTCTCGCAGCGACCTCGTACGAGCGTTTGCTCGCACCGACGCGGAGCTCGAGCGTGACATTCGCGAGAACGTGATCGCACGCGGACTGTGGCTCTTGCCGACCGACGTCACCGTCGAGGTACACAAAGGCGACGTGAAGCTCGTCGGGACGGTCGACAGGCAGCTCGACGTCGACAGCCTGGTGCATCAGGTGGGGCGCGTCCCCGGTGTCGTCTCGGTCACACCGTCGCTGACCGTCCGGCACATGGGCAGTGGCAAGCACCGGCGGTTCCGCAGGTCGGTCAGCCCATGACAGCGTCGTTCGGCTCTTACCAAAACCTGAGATCGGCTCTTACGACAACTTGAGGGAGGGATCGGCCTAGGCCGCCCCGAACGTCGGCTCGATGACCGATACAGCGTTCACACCGAGCGGTCTCGACGCGCTCCCTCCGGCAGAGGTTGCGCGTAAGGCCGAGGCCGTCGGTGTCACCAAGGCAGGACTGGACGCCGCGAACGTGTTCGTCCTCTCGATCCTCGCGGGCGCTTTCATCGCCCTCGGCGCCATCTTCGCGACGACAGTCGCCGCAGGAGGCGGCACGCTTCCGTTCGGCGTCGTCCGCCTGCTTGCGGGATTGGTCTTCACACTCGGCCTGATCCTCGTCGTCGTCGCCGGCGCCGAGCTCTTCACGGGCAACAACTTGATCGTGATGGCCTGGGCCAGCCGCCGCGTCTCGTCCCTGAGGCTGCTCGGCAACTGGACGATCGTCTGGGTCGGGAACTTCGTCGGGGCGTTCGCGACCGCAGTGCTGCTCTACGTCTCAGAGCAGTACACGTTCGGCGGCGGCGCCGTCGGCGAGACGGCACTTTCGATCGCCGCAGCCAAGACCAACCTCGGCTTCGCCCAGGCGATCGCGCTCGGCATGCTCTGCAATGCGCTCGTCTGTCTCGCCGTGTGGCTCACGTACGGCGCCCACACGACCACCGACAAGATCCTCGCGATCATCCCGCCGATCGCAGCCTTCGTCGCGGCGGGCTTCGAGCACTCGGTCGCGAACATGTACTTCATCTCCATCGGGCTCCTGATCAAGACGGACGACGCGTTCGTTGCGAGCATTGACCCTGCACCCGACCTCTCGGGGTTGACGTGGGGAAGCTTCTTCGCGGACAACCTGCTTCCCGTGACGATCGGGAACATCGTCGGCGGCGCGGTCATGGTCGGGGCGGTGTACTGGTTCGTGTACCTGCGGCCGCGCCAGGATTGAACGTCCCCGAGGTCGCAGCGCGGATCGACTCGGAGCTACGCGTCCTCGGAAGTCCGACACGGGCGGAGCACGAGAAGCGTTACCTCAAAAGCGAGCTCGAGCATTACGGCACGAGCGTTCCGGAGATCCGAGCTGTCGCGAAGTCCGCGTACGCCGACCTGTCTACGGTGACGCACGACGAGCTGCTCGCTCTGGTCGAGTCGCTCTGGAGCCAACCAGTTCACGAGCGCCGGATGGCCTCCGTCGAGATCCTCGGCTTCGGCTCGGCCTCACTTCAGCCCACGGACGCCGCGCTGCTGGAGCTGCTGATCCGCGAGGCGAAGACGTGGGCACTCGTGGACGGTCTCGCTGCGAGCGTCGTCGGCCCT
>DASTEM010000111.1:0-2946 GCA_035709545.1 Gaiellaceae bacterium
CGGTCGCAGGCGGCTCGAAGTTGTGGAGCGTTTTGATGTTTCGGCACATGCCGCCAGACTAGCGCCGCAAGATGCGCCAGCCGCCCTCCGTGGCCAGCGCCAAGCGCCAGCTCTCGGTGTCCAGGCTCTTCCCGGGCCCCATGACGAGCCACTCCGCCTCCTCCGGGACCGCTTCGTTCTCGTCGACGAAAAGCACGGTCCGCCGCAGCCCGGCGTCCCAGACCGGATAGAGATAGGTGTCACGGACGACGGCGAGAGCCAGCGTCGCGTCTGTGGGGATCTCCTCTTCGAGAAAGCGGAATGCCTCGGGATCCCCCCTCCCGCTCTCCGCCTGGACGAGCCACCTCGACGTTCGGTCCGAGTCTCGGTTCTCGCGCAGGAGCGCAAGGCCCGCGGGCCGCGGCGAGAAGTACCCGAGCGTGACGACGAGCGTTCCTGCGGTGAGCGCGACGCTCGTCCACGCGAGGATGCGTCGGTCCAGCACGACGCCGAACGTCGCAGTGGCAAGGGCTGCCGGAAACGCCAGGTAGCGCATGTGCTGGGGGTCGTACGCGAGGGCGATCGAGAGGAAGACGAGCGTCAGAGGGACGCTCGCGAGCGCCATGATCGCCGCCACGGAAACGGTTCCAAGACGAACCGCGCAGACGACGAGAACTCCCGCAGCGAGGAGCCCTACGACGAACGCGAGGCCGTACGACGAGTGCATCGCAGACTCGTAAAGCCCCTCCGGTACGCGAGCACCCGAGGCGCTACCGCGGGCACGGTCGAGCACGTGCTCCGCAACTCTGGCCCAGATCACCAGCATCGGTACCGCAACGAACACCGCAGCGCCGACGAGCATGGCTCTGGCTCCGGCACGCCGCCGGCCGAGAACGACGAACGCAGCTGCGGCGACGAGCGCGACCACGAATCCGCCGAAACTCCAGGTCGGACTCACGAGGAAGCCCTTGCCCTCCTCGTCGGAGAGCTCCAGGAGGTCGCGCAGGTGCAGCCAGAGACGTTCGGCGATCGGATCCGCGCCCTCATCGAGCGTGACGCCCCCGTCGAGCCGTCCGGTCTCGGCCAAGTTCACGCCCAGCCAATACGAGCCTGCGACCGCGCCGGCTGCGCCGAAGAGCGCGAGCCGCATCCACGTGCGACGGGGCTGGGCGGCGAAGACGAAGAGCGCGAGCGCGGGCAAGGCGAACACCGCGGTGAGCTTCGTCCCGAGTGCGAGGCCGAGCGCCAGCGCGGCTAGCGTGAGCTCCCGCCGAGGAGTTCCGAGCGCGAAGTAGGCGCACACGCTCAGCAGCGACGCGACCACGAGATCGTTGAGCGCGGTCGGCGCCTGTAGGACGACGACGGTAAAGGTCGAGAAGAGGAGCGCCGCGAATGCGGCCTGCCGCCGGTCGAAGCCGAGTCGACGCGCGATCCCGAAGATCGCGACGCAGATGAATGCGAGGGCAAGAAACTGGACGAGCGAGACGTACCGGTCGCCTCCGCTCAGGATCATCGACGCCATGGACTCGATCTCCGCGTTCGGCGGAAACGTGTTCACGCGCTCGTCCGGCGCGTCGTTCACGTAGGCCACGCTGTGCTGCTGCTTCCACAGAGCCGCACGCGGGAGGTGGTAGAGGAGCGCGTCACCGATGCCCTGTGGGACAGTGAGCGCGACGGCGAGAACGTAGACGTGCGTGACGACCGCGAGCGCGCCGAGCGTGGCGACTACAGGATCTCGAACGAGCGCCCGCACGCTCGCGGCCCCACCCGCAGGGAGCGGCGGCACCGGACGCCCCAGGCGAATCCAGCAAGCGAGCGCGACGGCGAGCGTGGCACCGATCACGACCACGAGGGCGTCACGCTCGAGCCAACGCCCGGTCGAGAGCACGAGTGACGCGGCGACGATCTCGGCGGACGCGAGTAGGTACGTCGCGAGAAGGAACGAGACTGTCGAGCGGAGCCGCACGGACGCCGCGAGCACGCCTCCGGTGAGAGCGACGGCGCCTCCGCTGAGAACGAGCACGAGCGTGCCCACCTCGGCCAGGGTAGCCACGCGTGGCGACAACGCGCCTCGAGCGCGAAACACTTTGCGCTCGATGCGGCCACTATCCCGCTACAACGCGCTCTATCGCCGGCTCGTCAGCTTCGAGCGCGCCGCCGAGAGCGCGAGCTAGCCGATGCGGAGCGAATCGCGCGCTTCTTGCGCGAGCTGGGGCGCGCGGCGGACGCCGACGGCGCCTGTTACCGGACTGGTGCCAGATCGAGCCGGAGCTCTACCGGTTCCCGGCGATCGATCCCCGTGCATTCAGGCGACGGGTCGAGGAGACATTCGCGACACGTTCCTAGGCCTCCGCGAGCGCGGTCAACTCGCGCCGCAACTCCTTGATCTCGTCGCGCAGCTTCGCCGCGTACTCGAAGCGAAGCTCCTCGGCGGCAAGGTACATCTCCTCCTCGAGCGTGATCACGAGCTTCTCCAGCTCGTCGCGCGACATCCCTTCCACCTCGGCCTTCCCGCGCCTGCGGCGCGAGGTCGGCACGTGCGGCGACTCGAGCGAGAGGAGCTCGGAGATGTCGGAGACGCCCTTTACGATCGTCTCCGGCGTGATCCCGTGCTCCTCGTTGTACGCGAGCTGGTACGCGCGACGACGGTTCGTCTCCTCCAGCGCGCCGACGATCGCCTCGGTGCGCTTGTCCGCGTACATGAGCACCTTCCCGGCCGTGTTCCGGGCGGCTCGACCGATCGTCTGGACGAGCGCGGTCTTGCCGCGCAGGAAGCCCTCCTTGTCCGCGTCGAGGACCGCGACGAGCGAGACCTCGGGCAGATCGAGCCCTTCGCGCAGGAGGTTCACCCCGACGAGGACGTCGTACTCGCCGAGGCGCAGCTCCCGGATGATGGCGATGCGGTCGAGCGTGTCGATCTCCGAGTGCAGGTAGCGCGCGCGGACGCCGGCCTCGAGGAGGTAGTCG
>DASTEM010000112.1:0-28613 GCA_035709545.1 Gaiellaceae bacterium
CCCGAGACGCCGGCGATCCCCAGGCCCGGCTCGCCGTCGACCCCAGGTGGTTGGGCGAGGAACCCACCAGCCTGTGCGCCCATGAGCAGCGCGAGGAGCTCCCGCGCGCGCGACACGTCGTTAGGCAGTTGCCGGCTGCAAGAGCCTGAGGCGCTCGAGGCAATCGCGAACCGCCTCGCGCTCGTCGTCCGTCGCGTCTACGAGCGGCAGCCGAAGGCCGCCGACCTCGTGACCGAGCAGGTTGAGCGCACACTTGATGGCGATCGGATTCACGACTACGCGAAGCAGTTCGATCGAGGGCCCGAGCTCCCGGTCGAGCGCTCGCGCGCCCTCGACGTCGCCCGCACGGAAGCGGCGCACCATCTCCTTCACCTGCGGGCCGACGACGTGCGTGTGGACGCAGACACCCCCCACCCCGCCGAGCTCGAGGAACGGGAAGATGAGATCATCGTCGCCCGCGTACAGGTCGAGTCCGAGCCCGACGATGGCACGTGCCTGCTCGAGGTCGGGGTTCGCCTGCTTGACGGCTCGCACGGTCGGGATCTCAGCGAGCTGCGCGACGGCTTCCGTCTCGAGGTTGAGGACGACGCGACCGGGGATGTTGTACGCGATGATTGAACGGTCAGTCTCAGAGGAGATCGCTTTGAAGTGCTCGACGATCCCCCGTACCGGAGGCTTGTTGTAGTAGGGCGTGACGACGAGAAAGCCGTCGACGCCGATCCCGTGCGCACGTTTTGTGAGCTCGATTGAATGGTCAGTCGAATACGTGCCCGTGCCTGCCACGACCGTCGCTCTCTCGCCGACTTCGGCGACGGCGGCCTCGTAGAGCTCGAAGCGTTCATCGTCCGAAAGCGTCGGCGACTCGCCGGTTGTCCCCGTTACGACAAGCCCATCCGAGCCGTTGTCGACGAGATGGCTCGCGAGCGCGCGGAATCGCTCGACATCGACTGACCCATCCCCCTTGAAAGGCGTGACGATCGCCGTCAGGATCTCGCCGAGCACGTTCCCGATTCTACGAGACGGAAGGGGCACTGAACGATGGTCAAGGAGTTTCGCGACTTCCTCATGCGCGGCAACCTCGTCGAGCTCGCCGTCGCATTCGTCATGGGCCTCGCGTTCGCGGCGCTCATCGCGTCGTTCGTCGACGACCTGATCCTGCCGATCGTCGCCATGATCGTCGGCAAGCCCGACTTCAGCGACCTCACGTTCACGATCAACGACGCCGTGTTCCGCTACGGCGCGTTCATCACAGCCGCAATCACCTTCGTCACTACGGCCGCTGCGATCTTCTTCTTCGTCGTCAAGCCGATCGGCTCGCTCATGGGGCGCATGAAGAAGCCAGAGGAGGAAGCCGTTCCCGACGAGGAGCGCCGCCACCAGGAGCTGCTGGCGGCTCTAAGGTCGCGAGGCTAGGCAGTCATTGGCGAGAGGCTCCGCTGCGACGATGTCCTTCCGGCGGGGCCTTTCGTCGTAAGAGTGAATTTCGCGCTCACAGGAGCGCGTCAAGCCCGACGGTCAGTCCGGCGGGGAGATCGCGAACTCTCTCGAGCGCGAGCAGCACGCCGGGCACGAACGCCTCGCGTGACGTGGTGTCGTGCCGGATGGTGAGCGTCTCCCCCAGGCCGCCGAAGATGACCTCCTGGTGCGCAACAAGCCCCGGGAGCCGGACCGAGTGGATCGCAGGGTCGGTGCCCATGCGCTCGGCCGTCGCCTTCGCCGTCCCCGAGGGCGTATCGCGTTTGGCCTCGTTGTGGAGCTCCACGATCTCGGCCCGTGG
This sequence comes from Gaiellaceae bacterium, assembly GCA_035709545.1. Taxonomy (GTDB): domain Bacteria; phylum Actinomycetota; class Thermoleophilia; order Gaiellales; family Gaiellaceae; genus GMQP-bins7. Next base: position 1,778 of record DASTEM010000112.1, read on the forward strand.
AAACACGTTCGCAGCTTCCTCGGCGAAACGCATCATGAGCACCGCCCCCTGCGCGAAGTTCGGCGCGTGAAAGCACGCAACTCCCGCTTCTTTCGCGCGAGCGTCCAGCGCCTCGGGGTCGAAGCCGGTCGTGCCGATGACGACCGGCACTCCTGCGGTCAGGCATCGCTCGACATTGCCTACGACGGCGTCCGGCCGCGTGAAGTCCACCGCTGCCTCGCACTGCGCCGGCCCGGAGCTCCGCGCGTCGACGACAGTGTGCCCCGCGGCAGTGAGCGCAGGCTCGAGCACGACGCCCACCTTCCCTCCGATCCCGAAGAGCGCTACCCGCACTAGGCTGCCTTCGAAAGCAGCGCCGGGTTGACCCGGGCAACCGCTTCGCGGAACCGGTCTTCGTCAGGCCCGATCCCCGCGGCGGACAGACGGCCGGGCGCAAGGAGCTCATCCGCGAGCGCGGCGACCTCTTCCGCCGAGACCGCCTCGAGTCGTCGTACGATCTCTTCGGCTCGCAGCAGCGGGGTGGCCGTGATCGTCGCCTTCCCGAGCCGAGTCATGCGGTTCGACGTGGACTCGAGCGACAGCAGGAGCCGACCCTTGAGGTTCTCCTTCGCCCGAGCGAGCTCGTCGCCGCGGACGTTGCCCGACGCCACGTCGCCGAGCTCGGAGACGGCGATCTCGAGGCATGTCGCCAGGTTCTCCTCGCGCGTGCCGACGTACAGGCCGATCTGTCCCGCGTCGGCGTACTGAGAGGCATAGCTGTAGACGGAGTACGCCATCCCTCGCTTCTCGCGGATCTCTTGGAAGAGTCGTGACGACGCCGAGCCACCGACGATCGCATCGAGGATCGACGCCGCAAATCGACGCTCGTCCAGGCGCGCGATGCCTGGAGCGCTGAGGCATACGTGGTACTGCTCGGTCTCCTTCGACTGGAAGCGAAGACCTGGCGCCGGCAGCCGGTGGGCAGACTTCCGCGCGGGCATTCCTCCGCCCGGCGTGGCGCCGTTCCGGCGCTCCTGAAGCAGCTCGACAAGTCGCTCGTGCCGGAGATTCCCGGCGGCCGCTACGACGATGTCCTGGCCGGAATAGGCGCGGCGATGGTACGCCGACAGCGCACGCTTCGAGACCGTCGAGATGACCTCCGCACGCCCGATCACGGGCCGGCCTAGCGGATGTGACCCGAACACCGCCTCGGCTGCGATGTCGTGCACGAGATCGTGAGGCGTGTCCTCGACCATCGCGATCTCCTCGAGCACGACCTCGCGCTCCGAGTCGACGTCGCTGAACGACGGCCGGAAGACCATGTCGGCCATGACGTCGAGCGCTATCTCGAGCCGGTCGTCGGGAATGCGCGCATAGACGACGGTCGTCTCGCGCGACGTCGCCGCGTTCAGCTCACCGCCGAGCCCGTCGAAGATTTCCGCGATCTCCTGCGCCGAGTAGCGCGACGACCCCTTGAATAGAAGGTGCTCGATGAAGTGTGAGATGCCGGCCCGCGCATCCGGCTCATCGCGGGACCCTGCGCCGACCCAGAAGCCGAGCGAGACGGAGCGGACTCCGGGGAGGCGCTCCGAGATCACTCGTTCGCCCGACGCGATCTCCGTGAGCTGATGCTTGGCCACGCGCGGATGGTAGATGGAGAGAGGTCAGACTGAAGCCTGACCCCAGATGGCAGCGGGACGGCTCGCGCCGTCCCGCTGCCTAGTCCTCACGCCCGCTCGCGCGGCCGGCCGCGGTCGCGGCGACCGCGGTCTCCGCGCGGCCGTTCCTCGCGCTCCTCGCGCGGAGGAGCGTTCTTCGCCCGCTCGATGAGCTCCTCGGGCATGACGAGCGCGCCGTCCTCGTGCTTCGCGATGAGTTTGAGGCCGATTCGGCCGCGATCCTTGTCGACTTCCTGGACCAGCACGTCCACGATGTCGCCGCGGTCCATGACATCCTCGATGTGAGCGACCCGACCGGGGCCGACGTTCGACACGTGGAGCAGCCCGTCGGTGCCCTTCTTGAGCTCGACGAACGCGCCGAACTGCGTCGTCTTCACGACCTTGCCTGTGTACGTGTCTCCGACCTCGGGCGACTTCGTAAGAGCGTGGACTGCCGAGATCGCGGCCTCCGCCTTCGTGCCCTCGGTGGCGTAGATGAGGATCGTGCCGTCCTCTTCGATGTCGATCTGCACCTCGTAATCGGCCTCGAGCGCGCGGATCGTCTCGCCGCCCTTCCCGATGACCATCCCGATCTTCTCCTGGTCGATCTTGATCGTCGAGATCCGCGGAGCGTGATCGGCCAGAGCCGCGCGAGGCTCCGAAATCGCGGCCAGCATGACGTCGAGGATCGACTCGCGGGCCTGCTTCGCCTGAGCGAGTGCCGAGCGCATGATCTCCTGCGTCACGCCGGTGATCTTGATGTCCATCTGGAGCGCGGTGATGCCGTCCCGCGTGCCTGCGACCTTGAAGTCCATGTCGCCGAGGTGATCTTCGGCGCCCTGGATGTCCGTGAGGATGACGTAGTCGTCGCCTTCTTTAACTAGGCCCATGGCGATACCCGAGACGGGCGCTGCGATGGGAACGCCGGCGTCCATGAGCGCGAGTGTCGAGCCGCAGACGGAGCCCATCGAGGAGGAGCCATTCGACTCGAGCGTCTCGGAGACGAGACGGATCGTGTACGGGAACTCCTCCGTCGACGGGATGACTGACTCGAGCGCTCTCTGCGCGAGGGCGCCGTGGCCGATGTCACGCCGCTTCGGCCCGCGCATGAAGCCCGTCTCCCCGACCGAGTACGGCGGGAAGTTGTAGTGGTGCATGTAGCGCCGGCTCTGCTCCCGCGAGAGGTCGTCGATCTTCTGTCCCTCCTTCGCCGTGCCGAGCGTGAGCAGCGTCATGATCTGCGTCTGGCCGCGGGTGAAGAGCGCCGAGCCGTGCGTGCGCGGGCTCACCCGGACCTCGGACTCGACGTGGCGGATCTCCTCGGCGGACCGGCCGTCCGGCCGACGCTTGTCGACCGCGATCTTCTTGCGAACGAGGTCCTTGTAGACGGCCTCCGCAGCGCGCTTGACGAACTGCTTCGTCATCGAGTCCTTGACCGCCGGCTCGCCCTCAGCCGGCGCGGAGCCGACCGGGAACGGCAGCTCGAGCTCCTCGAGAATGCGATCGAAGAGGAGGCCACGCTTCGCTGACTTCAGCACCTTCGAGTCCTGCTCTGCGTCCGTCAGCTCCTGGAGCTCTGCGAGGAACTGCTCGCGGACGGGAGTCTCGACGGCCGCCAGCCGCGCCTTTTCCAGGATCGAGGAGAAGCTCGCGCGCACCTGGCCACGGCGCGTCATGTCCTCCTCGGTCGCATTCATCGTGATCGCGGGTGAGGCTTCTTCGATGAGGGCGTCGACGACAGTCGATGCTTCCCGCAGACCGTGCTCTGCAATCGCGGCACGAACCGCATCCCCGTGTGCAGCCTCGAGCTCGGCCGTGAGATCGAGATCCACCCACTTGGGCTTGCCGGCCTGGGCGCGAAGGTCTTCGAGCGCCGCGCAGATCTTGCGGATCTCCACGTGAGCGAGCTCTAGCGCGGCGAGGATCGTGTCCTCTGGCACCTGGTCTCCGCCCGCCTCGACCATCGTAAGGCCCTCGCTGGTCCCGACGACGATCAGATCGAGCGTGGACTCGTCGAGCTGCGCGAGCGTCGGGTTGACGACGAGCTCACCCTCGAGCTGCCCGATGCGCACGGCCCCGATGGGCCCGAGGAACGGCAGTGGCGAGACCATCAGCGCCGCTGACGTGCCGTTGATGCAGAGGATGTCATGCGGAGTCACGAGATCCGCAGAGAGAGTCGTGCAGACGAGATGAACCTCGTTGCGGAAGCCCTTCGGCCAGAGCGGCCGGATGGGCCGGTCGATCATGCGCGCCGTGAGCGTCGCGCGCTCGGTCGCACGTCCTTCGCGCTTGAAGAATCCGCCGGGGATCTTCCCAGCGGCATACATCCGCTCCTCGACGTCGACCGTCAGCGGGAAGAAGTCCGCGTCCGGCCGGGCATCGGTCCGACCGACGGCCGTTGCGAGGATCATCGTCTCGCCGGAGCGACAGACGACTGCGCCGTCCGCCTGCTTCGCGAGCTTGCCCGTCTCGAAGACGATCTCCTGACCGCCCACGTCGACGGACACCGTGGCGATTCGCCCGGTAATTGTGCTCATGTGAGGTATCCCTTCACCTTTCCGTTGTGGTTGGAAGGTGGAGGTTTGAGTGAGCCTCGACCCGGTCCTGTCGGGCAGAGCGAGACTCGCTCAAACTTCCACCTCCCTCTGCGGGAGCTTCTATCGGCGGAGGCCGAGCTCCTTGATGAGGGCGCGATAGCCCTCGATGTCCTTTCTCTGCAGGTAGTCGAGGAAGCGGCGGCGCTGTCCGACGAGCTTGAGCAACCCCCTCCTCGAGTAGTGGTCCTTCGGATGGGACCGCAGGTGCTCGGTGAGATCGTTGATCCTTCGGGTGAGAAGGGCTATCTGGACCTCTGCCGAACCCGTATCGGCGGGCCCGCGTCCGTGTTTCTCGATGACTTCCAGCTTGACTTCCTTGGTGAGGCTCATGGATCTCCTCCTCGTTGCCGACTCCGCAATCCCCGCTCCGCGTGAAGGAAGGACACGCCGAAGCCGCGGTTGCGGTCTCGGGAAGGGTACCAGCGCATGATTCGCTGGATAACGCGTGCCTTGGCGCTCGCCGTGATCGGCGCGATCGCGCTCATCGTCCTCGACTTCGGCGAGCTGCTCGTTCCTGTCGATGCGAACGGCCGCGCCGACATGGCGTCCGTTATCCCCGCGTGTGACGGACGCGCCTATACCGAGGGTTTCACCTACCTCCTTCGAGACCCGGAGCAGGGCGAGATCGTCGCGATTCATGCCGCGCGCGATCCGGACGGCTCGATCGCGCCCGATCGTGACGCGGAGGATCTCGTTCTCACGCTGCGTGTGGCTGCAACCCCTGGGGATCAGATCGTCGGGCGCGGCGGCTTCGTATTCGTGAACGACGTGAAGCTCGACAGCATCGAGACCGAGCCGTTCCCGGCCGTCGATCTCGGCGGTGAGCAGTATTTCGTGCTCGGTGACAACCGGAGCGCAGCGATCGACAGCCGCACGTTCGGGCCCATCCTCCGGAACGCCATCTTCGCGAAGGTGTTCGTCGTCTTCTGGCCGCTGCGGGACTTCACGTTCCGGATAGGCCAACGTTCGGGAGCGCCTCTCGGCGCGGTCGGCTGCGGCTAGCTGCCGGTTTCGCCCACCCAGCCGCCGCCCACGCGCTCGCAACTCGCAGGAGCGAGTAGACGTTCTTGTGACAACTTGTCACTTGCCTGGCACCGGGCGCTGCGAGCAGGCGCGTCTCGCTTGTAACAACTTGTAACTTGGCGCGATGAGACCAGCAGTCGCCGCGGGCCACCCTGCGACCGCAGAGGCCGGCGCGGAGATTCTCGCCGACGGCGGAACAGCGGTGGACGCGGTCGTGGCGATGGCGCTCGCATCGTGCGTCGCCGAGACCGTGATGAGCGGTCTCTCGGCCGGGTGCCACGCGATCGTCTTCGACGGCTCTCGTGTCATGAACCTGGACGGCTTCGCAGCTTTGCCGTCGGGTTCCGGGGACTTGGTCGAGCTTCCGATCGCCTTCGGTGACGAGATTGTCGCCTACTCGATCGGCGCGGCGTCGTGCGCGGTGCCCGGTCTCCCGGCCGCCCTCGGCGAATTGTGGGAGAGACTAGGCGCGCTACCGTGGCGCCATCTCGTCGAGCCAGGGCTCGCGCTTGCACGCCATGGAGTTCCGCTGCCCGAGATGCACGCCCGCTCGCTCGAGATGCTCGGCGAGCTGTATTCGCGCGAGCGCGGTGGGACGCTTTTCGTTCGGGACGGCAGGATGCTGCACGAAGGCGAGGTTCTGCAGCAGCCGGGTCTCGTGCAGACGCTCGAGGCGCTTGCCGACGAGGGCGCGTCCAGCATGTACGGCGGATCGCTCGCGGAGGCGCTGCTCGAGGTCGACGGCGTTCCCTTTACCTCTGCGGACCTGCGGCACTACCGCCCGCTGTGGAACGATCCGGTGCTCACCACCTTCCGTGGCCATCGCGTCGCGACTCGCGCGGGCCTCTCGGGGTTGCCCCAGCTCCTGCCGCGGCTCCCGCGACTCCGCGGGCTGACCGCCACCGAGCGTGTCCTCGAGCTCGTCGCCGCACTCGAGACGGCGGAGCACGGTGGAGAGCACACGACGAACATGGTCGCCGTCGACTCCCATGGGCAAGCGTGCGTCCTCACACATTCGATGGGCGTCGGCGCAGGAGTGTGGATCCCCGGCTTCGACGTGCAGCTCAACAACTTGCTCGGTGAGACCGACATCGCCCACGGCGTGCCGCGCCCGGGAGACCATCTCCAGAGCAGGATGGCGCCCACTCTCGCGTTCGACGACGACGGCCCCGCGCTCGCGATCGGCTCGGCAGGCGCTACCAGGCTCCGGACGGCGCTCGCGACCGTCCTGGCGGGCGTCCTCGACGAGGGCCTCGACCCCGAGACGGCAGTATCCCTCCCGCGTGTTCACCCGACCCCCGAAGTCGTCGATGCCGAGCCCGGCGTGGACGAGAGCGGGCTCCTCGAGCTCGAGCGACGTGGCCGCACAGTTCGCCGGTGGGAGCGATTCCACCACTACTTCGGCGGGGTCAGCTGTGTCGGCCGGGACGGAGCGGCGGGAGACCCGCGACGTAGCGGCGCCGCAATCACTCCGTAAGGGCGAGATGTATCTCGCCCCTACTGTCAGCGGCAACGTTAGTTATCGGGAACAGGCCTCCGTGCTGCCCGCGCCGCCTCGACGTCGCGAGCGATTTGCTCGACCAGAGCATCCTCTGACTCGAACGCGGCTTCATCGCGCAGCCGGTCCCACAGCTCGACCAGAAGCCGCTCGCCGTAGAGATCTCCCTCGTAGTCGAGGAGGTAGGGCTCGATTCGCCGTTCGCTGCCGCCGTAGTGGGGGTTCGTCCCGATGGACACAGCCGCCCGGTGGGCGCGCGCCGATCCGGCGTAGATCCCGTACCGCGGGCACGCGAGGTCGGCCTCGAGACGGAGATTTGCCGTCGGATAGCCGAGCGTTCCTCCGCGCTGGTCGCCGGCGACCACGAGACCGTCGAGCTCGAACGGGCGACCGAGCATCTCCGCGGCGCCGACAACATCTCCTTCTCCGAGCGCCGCGCGAATCGCCGTCGACGACACGCCCTCGACCTCGCGCGGCACCACGACCTCGAAGCCGAGGCTCTCCAAGAGCCGCAGATCGCCAGAGCGCCGGATACCGAAGCGGAAGTCCTCGCCAGCGACAACGCACTCGGCGCCGATCGCCCGGAGGTACAGCTCCGCGAACTCCTCGGGAGTGAGGCGTTGGAGCTCCGGGGTGAACGCCGCGACGAGAACGGTCTCGATACCGGCCTCTTCGAGCAGCTCGAGCCGCCGCTCGAGTGTCGTCAGGAGCTCGACCTTGTTGCCGAGCGCTATGCGTGGATGGGGGTCGAACGTGATGACGCTCGGCTCGAGGCCTTTCACGCGAACGGCATCCAGCACCGAGCGGTGGCCGCGGTGGACACCGTCGAAACTCCCGATAGCGGTGGCGCGAGGCGCGGCTTCGAGCTCGGATGGGCTGTGAACGACCCTCATGAGAGCCTCGCGAGCGCGGCTTCCGGCGAGATGATCGTCTCGGGGTCGGCTTCCGCTACCGAGAACGGTCCGATCTCGGTTCGACGCAGAGTCCGGCAGTGGCCGCCGAGCGCGTCCGCGATGGCACGAACGTACGTCCCCGAGGACACGTGGAGCTCGAGTCGAGCTATGCCGCCCTCGTAGCCCGCGAGGCGCAGCTCGTGGACGAACATCGTTCTGACCGGCATCTCCACGATGACGCCCTGCCGATGCAGCGTGTATGCACGCTCCCCGTCGATCTTCACAGCTGACGCTGCAGGGATCGGAAGCTCGACGGCGCCACGAAGCTTCTCGAGCTGTATTTCCAAATTGAGCTCGTCCGGTGGATCGTGCTCGTCCACGACCTCACCTTCGCGATCGCCGGTCGACGTTCGGCTCGAGAGGTCGATCTCGGTCACATAGCGCTTGTCGAGGCCCACGAAGCGGGGCTGCAGGCGCGTCGATGAACCCGAGAGGAGCAGCAGGAGCCCGGTGGCGAACGGATCGAGAGTCCCAGCGTGGCCGGTACGCGCGCCCGTGCGCCGGCGCACCGCAGCGACGATCGCGAACGACGTCGGGCCCGCGGGCTTGTCGACGAAGATGATCCCGCTGGGTGTCAGCGCACGCGGCGGCACGAGTCAGCGCTCGGTGGCTGAACCGACCTGTGCGACGACCTCACGAACGATGAAGTCCGTAATCTCATCCACCGAGAGGTCGCTCGAGAAACCCGCCGCCTCGCGGTGCCCACCTCCGCCCGACTTGCGTGCGATCGCCGAGACGTCCACCTCGTCGACCGACGAGCGCAGCGACACCTTCCGCGCAGGCGCGCCGTCGCGTGGCGGCTCGCGGATCAGCGCGGAGACGAGTGCACCTTCGGCCGAGCGCAGGAAGTCGATGATTCCCTCGGAATACGGCTCGCTCGCCCCGACCGCCTCGAAGTCGTCGCGCAGGAGGTGGGAGACCACGATCTCTCCTCCTTCGAGCACACGCGCGCGATCGAGCGCGCGCGCGAGCAGCTTGAGCTTGGCGAACTGGACGTTCTCGTACACCCCCTGGAAGACACGATGTACGTCCGCTCCGGCCTCGACGAGATCGGCCGCGAGCCGAAGCGCTTTCGGTGTGGTGTTCGCGTACTGGAAGCGCCCGGTGTCCGTGACGAGCGCGATGTAGAGCGCCTCCGCGATCTCGGGCGTCACATCGACTCCAAGCTCGCTGAAGACGTCCGCCAGCACCTCGCCCGTCGAGGACGCCTCGGCGACGATCAGGTTCACGTTGCCGAAGCGCGGGTTGTCGTGATGGTGGTCGATGTTGATCGTGAACGGCGACGCGTCGACGAGGCCCGGCTCGGCGCCGACCCTACCCGCGCTCGCGCAGTCGACCGCAACGAGCACGCGCTCTGCGCTGTCCGCCGGTCGCGTGCGTAGCAGGCCGAGCTTCTCGAGCTCGAGGAAGCGGAACTCGCCCGGCAGCGGCGCCTGGCCGCCGAGGAACATGACCGCGTCCTTGCCCAGCTGCCGGAGTGCCAGCTCGGTGGCGAGTACCGATCCGAGAGCGTCTCCGTCGGGCGCCTCGTGTGAGGTCACGAGGAAGCGGTCGTGGTCACGGAGTGCGGTTACGACCGCGTCCATGTCAGCTGGGTTCTGCATCGGGATCACCGGGAGCGAGCTCGTCGATCATCTTCGTCAGTCGAACGCCTCGCTCGATCGCCGGATCGTATTCGAAGGAGAGAACCGGAGTCCGCCTCGTGCGCAGCTCGCGGGCAACATGAGCCTGCAGGACTCCATGGGCCGCGCGGAGGCCGTCGAGCGTCCGCTGCTGTTCTTTCTCCGACCCCAGCACGCTGATGTACACCGTCGCCTCGGCGAGATCGGTCGTCGCCCGCACTCCCGTCACCGTGACGAAGCCGATTCTCGGGTCCTTCAAGGCCGGGAGTGCATCGGAAAGCACCTGCCGAATCGACTCGTTGACGCGCCGCCGTCTCTCAGCGCTCGCCAGGGACGACCACCTCCCGCTCGGCGCGCAAGAGCTCGAAGTCCTGCGAGCCGAGGTAGCGCACGACGGCGTCGAGATGATCCTGGAGCTCGGTGTGCTCGCGGGCCACGCACGCTACGGTCAAAGTCGATCGCTGCCACAGGTCGTGATGGTCGACTTCGGCCACGGTGGCACCGAACCGCTGGTGCAGCTGTGCCTTCGCAGACTTCACGTACCTCCGCTTGCCCTTGAGCGACCCCGTCTCGGGAAAGTGGAGCTCAACCGTGAGAATGCCCACGTAGCCGGTCGCCATGCCGTTCGTCCCCGCCTCGTAGGGGCGTGTATCTCGCCCTACACCTCTTCGGGCGAAGCGGCGGGTGGTGCCTCGCCGAGCTCCGTGCGCTCGATCTCGCGCGTCTCGTAGGCCTCGAGCACGTCGCCTTCCTTCACGTCGTTGAAGCCGTCGAGGAGGATCCCGCACTCGAAGCCCTCGCTCACCTCGCGCGCGTCGTCCTTGAAGCGCCTGAGCTGGGAGATCGAGGTCTCGTAGATGACCGTGCCGTCGCGAACGACCCGCACCTTCGCCCCGCGACGCACGACGCCGCTCGTGACCATGCAGCCGGCGATCGTGCCGAGCCGCGAGACCCTGAAGAGCGCCCGCACCTCGGCCTCGCCGAGCGTTTCCTCCGTCTTTACGGGCGAGAGCATCCCGACGAGCGCCTTCTGGATGTCGTCGGTGAGCTGGTAGATCACCCGGTATGTTCGGATGTCGACGCCTTCGCGCTCGGCCAGCTGGCGCGCCTCGGCGCTCGGACGGACGTTGAACCCGATCACGAGCGCGTCCGACGCGGACGCAAGGTTGACGTCGTTCTCCGTGATCCCGCCGACGCCGGTGTGGATCACGTTCACACGCACCTCCGCGTGCTGGATCTTCTGCAGCTCCCCGAGCAGCGCCTCGACCGACCCCTGCACGTCGCCCTTCAAGACGATGTTGAGGTCCTGTACCTCGCCGGCCTGTAGGTCGTCGTGGAGCGTCTCGAGCGAGACGCGCCGGCGTGGCCGCTGGGCGAGCTGCTCGCGGCGAAGGCGCTCGGCGCGAACGTTCGCGAGGTGCTTCGCCTGGCGCTCGTGCTCGACAACGCGCACGAACTCGCCGGCCGCCGGCGGATGGTCGAAGCCGAGGATCTCGACTGGATCGCCAGGTCTGGCGTCCTTGACCTTCTCGCCGCGGTAGTCGTAGAGCGCGCGCACCTTGCCCGAAGCGTCGCCGGCGACTGCGGCGTCGCCGACGCGGAGCGTCCCGCGATGGACGAGCACCGTCGCCACGGGACCCCGCCCGACGTCGAGCCGCGACTCGATGACAACTCCTGAGGCCTCGGCGCCGGGATTGGCTCGGAGGTCGAGCTCGGCGTCAGCGACGAGCAGGATCTTCTCGAGGAGGTCGCCGAGATTCTCCTTCTGCTTTGCCGACACGGCGGAGAACTGCGTTGTCCCGCCCCAGTCCTCGGGCTGAAGTCCTTCCGCTGCGAGCTCGCTCTTCACGCGGTCGACGTTCGCGTCGGGGATGTCCATCTTGTTGACCGCGACGACGATCGGCACCTTGGCAAGACGCGCGTGGGAGATCGACTCCTTCGTCTGCGGCATGACACCGTCGTCTGCGGCGACCACGAGGACGGCAACGTCCGTTACGTTCGCCCCTCGCGCTCGCATCGCCGTGAACGCCTCGTGCCCGGGAGTGTCGAGGAAGGTGATGCGCCGTCCGTCGACCTCGGCCTGGTATGCGCCGATGTGCTGCGTGATCCCGCCCGCCTCGGTCTCGACGACGGACGTCTCGCGGATCGCGTCGAGCAGCGTCGTCTTCCCGTGGTCGACGTGTCCCATGATCGTGACGACCGGCGGCCGCGGCAGGAGGTCCTCCTCGCTGTCGTCGTACTCGGCAGGCTCGAGCTCTTCCTCGGCGGCGTGTTTGATCGTTATCTCGCGCTCGAGCTCGGCTCCGATTACCTCGACCTCCTGGTCGGAGAGCGACTGCGTCGCCGTGCGCATCTCGCCGAGCGCCATGAGGATCTTGATCAGCTCCGGCATCGGAACGCCGAGCGCATGCGAGAGGTCCTTCACCGTCACCCCCGACTCGACCGTCACCGGTCCTGTCGGCGGCGGTGCGGGCGCCTGGCGAGGCTGAGGCGGAGCGCTCGAGCGATCGCGCGCCTGCCGCCCCTGGCTGCGCCCTCCCCCACCCTCGATGACGACCCGCCGCTTGCGCCCGCCTGGGCCGCCGCCGCGAGGCCGGATGGGGCGATTCGGTCCTTTTCGTCCGTCAGCCATCAGAGCGCCAGTCTAGTAGGGTCGTCGTCCTTCTCTGGAGTCGGGGGCGGGAGGTCATGCGTCGCTTCCGGCCTCTTCCTCGATCGCTGCCTCGGGCCGGTCTGGCTCACCGGCGGCGGTCTCGTCTACGTCCGGCACCTCTTCGACGACTGCCTCGACAACAGCTGCCTCCTCAGGGACGGCATCGTCCGCAGAGGTGAGCGCCTGGTGTGCTGGAACACCGCAATACCTGGTTCCGTGGAGAGCCGCGTTCGGGCAGCGCTTCCCGTTCGAGAGAACTGCAGCACACCGTCCCGAGTACTCCTCGTCGTCTTCGGCACCTGCGAAGGCCGCTTGGGCCTCCGCCTGCGCGAACTCGGTCTCCGACTGGATGTCGATCTTCCAACCGGTAAGGCGCGTCGCGAGCCGGGCGTTCAGGCCCTCCTTGCCGATTGCGAGCGCAAGCTGGTCGTTCGGGACGATGACCGTAGCCTCGCGGGTCTCGTCGTCGATGTAGACCTCGCGCACGCGCGCGGGTGAGAGCGCCTTGGCGACGAATCGCGCCGGCTCCGTGTTCCAGGGGATGATGTCGATCTTCTCGCCGCGAAGCTCGGAGACGACCATGCGGACTCTCGACCCGCGCGGGCCAACACAGGCACCCACCGGATCGACTCCTTGCATGTGCGACTCGACCGCGATCTTGGCGCGATAGCCGGGCTCGCGAGCGACTCCGCGAATCTCGACCAGCCCATCGGCGATCTCGGGGACCTCGAGCTCGAACAGCGCGCGGATCAGCTCTTGGTCGCGGCGCGAGAGGATGACCTGCGGGCCTTTCGTGCCCGAGCGCACCTCTGCGATGACCGCCTTGATTCGGCTCCCCTGCTCGTAGCGTTCGCCGTCGACCTGCTCCGAGCGCGGCAGGAGCGCCTCGACGCGGCCGAGGTCGACGAGGACGTTGTTGCGGTCGCCGGCCTGCTGCACGATGCCGGTCACGACCTCACCCTGGCGATCGACGTACTCGTCGTACATGATCGCGCGTTCCGCCTCGCGGATCCGCTGCTGGATGACCTGCTTGGCAGTCTGGGCGGCGATCCGTCCAAAGTTGTCCGGCGTCACGTCCGTGCGGACGATCTGCTCGGGCGGCACCTGTGACCAGTCGAGCTCGAGGTCGTCGTCTGCGACGAGGGTGTGCTGACGCTCCCCGGTTTCCTCCTCGATCTGCTCGAGCTCGGCGATTCGCGCCTCCCGGGCGTCGTCGAGCAGGCGCACCTCGATGTCCGCGGGGATCTCGATGCCGTACACCCGGAACTCGCCGTCGCCGCCGAGCTTCACCTCGGCGTGGCGCGTTGCTCCCGGAGTCTTCTTGTACGCGGCTCTCAGCGCGTCCTCGAGGGCCGTGATGAGAACTCCCTCATCGATGCCCTTCTCCTTCTCGATGACCTGAATGCCTTCGATGATCTCCTGGCTCATGTCGTCAACCCCTCGTCGATCAGATTTCCCCGGACGATCGCCTCGTACGGGATTCGCAGTGATCTCGCCTCCGCAGTCTCGATGGTCACTGCGTCTTCCGCGACGTCCTTGACGACGCCGCGCACTCGGCTTCGCCCGTTAATCTCGCTCTCTGTACGTACTGCCACCCGGTGCCCGACTGCGGCTGCGAAGTGTGCGGGCTTACGAAGCGGCCGCTCCGGCCCTGGCGAGGATACATCGACCGTGTAGTCGGCCCGGTACGCGTCGAGGACCCGCGTCACCCGCTCGCACAGCGCGTGGTCGACGCCGGCGGGGTGATCCACGTAGACGCAGAACCGGCTCGGTGACAGGAGCTCGACCGCAAGGACCTCGACTCCCGGCAGGCGCTTCTCGACCGCCGGCGCGATCTCCTCTTGCAGCGTTCGTTCACGTACGTAGGTCGCCGTCATTCGCTCCCTCACAAAAAATGGGCGCCTGGCGCCCATTTCTCCAAACCGGTGAAATGTGGTAGGCAAAGGATAGCACTGTCCGGCCCTTTGTTGCCCGAGTCAGTCACGTATCGAGCACGATCGTGACCGGGCCGTCGTTGACGAGCACGACCCCCATGCGTGCCCCGAACACGCCTCGCGCCACTCGCACGCCCTCGTGCTCGAGCGCGACGCAGAACGCCTCGTACAGGGGCTCGGCGGCCTCCGGCGCCGCGGCGCCCGTGAAGCTCGGACGGTTCCCCTTCTTCGTATCCGCGATGAGCGTGAACTGGCTCACGACGAGCGCCTCGCCTCCGACGTCGAGGAGCGACCGGTCGAAACGCCCACTTTCGTTCTCGAATACGCGAAGCTGCGCAACCTTCCGCGCGAGGACCCGCGCTGTTTCCGCCGTGTCACCCTTTGCAATGCCGAGCAGGACGAGAACACCCGCGCCAGACGCGGAGACGACGTCGCCGTCGACGGTCACCGACGCCTCGCAAACCCGCTGTACGACTGCGCGCACGACCTGATTCTCCCTCCGGTAAAGCATCGGCGCGAATCGGCCGATAGAACACGCGATGGAAGCCGCACAACATCCCTGGCCCGCGCTCGGGGTGCTGCTCGTACGTGACGGACTTGTCTCGAAGGACGAGCTCCAAGAGATTCTCGTGGAGCAGCACGACGAACGGCACAGGCGAATCTCCGGCCATCAACTCGGCGAGCTTCTCGTCGCGCGCGGAACGGTGACGCCTACTCAGATCGCGCGACTGGTCGCCGAGCAGTACGAGCTCCCGTTCCTCGAGCTCGAGGTCAACGCCCTCGACGTACGGGTTGCGCGCGTTCTCGACAGGGAGATCTCGGAGCGGCTCGGCGCAATTCCCATAAACCACAAGCCCGACGGCTCGTATGTGCTCGCGATTGCCGATCCCGCAACCGTGCTCTTCTCCGATGAGCTTCGCCGTGCCCTCGGATCTGCGACGAATTTCACGGTTGTCGGTCCCGACGCGATCGAGGCTGCGCTTACATTTGTGTGGGAAGGACGTTCTCACATCGTCGAGGCAGTGGAGTCGCCCGATGACGACCGGACGCTCGGCGTTGTCGTCGAGCTTCGGTCAGTGGCAGCATCCGATACGTCGAGCGTCGCCGACAGCGTGGACGACGTCCCCGCGGCCGCGCATGTCGGACCTCCACTCGGTGCTCTGCTGCTTCGCGAAGGACTCGTCACGGAAGAGCAGCTCGACCAGGCGCTGGCTCAGCAGAGCCTCTCCACGAGCTGGCGGCTCGGAGAGATCCTGGTCGACCGCGGCGTCGTGACGGCGGGCGTGGTCGCGCGCCTCATTGCCGAGCAGTACGAGCTTCCCTACGTCGAGCTCGCGAATCTCTACATCGAACCAGGCGTTCCAGCTCTCCTCCCGCGGGAGATCGCATGCGCGATCCCGGCGGTCCCGATCGCGATGCATGCGGACGGATCGATCGAGCTCGCGATCGCGGATCCGGCCAATTTTTCCCATTCGGACGAGCTACGCAACGCGCTCGATGCCCCGCTCACGCTCGTGGTCGCGGCGCCGGATGCCATCGAGGCACTGATCGACGCGAGCCACACGACGATGACCGCCGTCGAGGAGGAGCGTGTCGAGGAGACATCGTGGCACACCGCGGTGACACCGGTCTCGGTCGAGCCCGAGCTCGACGCTGAGCCCGAGGCGTCGGTGACGTTCGAGAATCTCGAGGGTGCGACCGAAGCCCGTGATCTGCCCGACTACATGGTCGAGCTTCCCACGATTCGGGCGACCGACCTCCCGCCCGCAGCGACCAGTCCGCCGACGTTCGAGCACCAGGCGCCGGAACCGGTTCACGTGGAAGAAGAGGATCACCACGTCCCCGAATTCGTCAACGAGGCCCCAGCAGTCGACGAGTCAACCGTCGTCGAGGACGCGCCCTCGACGCAGCCGTTCGCTTCCGAGGAGCCCGTCGACCCCTTCGCAACCTGGCCGGCCCAGCTGCATGTCGCTGACGACCCGATCGAGCTCGCGGAGCCAGAAGACGACCGAAGCGACCCGACAGAGGTGAACGAGGCGGTTGCAGAGGAGCTGACGGCCGCTCTCCTCGCCGAGGTCACCGACGGTCACGCACCCCCCGAGTCGTCCCAGGACTCTCCGTCGGAGGATTGGTTCGCGCCGCACGTCGTCGAGCAGACCAACGAGACCACGCTGACAGAGGTCGCTATCGAGACGCGCGAGCCCGAGCCGGCTCCAGTGGTGGCCGAGGCGGACGCGCCGAGCTCTGTGCTCGAGAGCGACGATTTCCACCAGCCGCCGAACGACGACTGGTTCGCACCCGTCCTGGTCGCTGAACCCGAAGAGCCCGTCGTTGCCGAGCCTTTCGCCGGAGTGTCCGACCCGGAGGTCGCGCCGACCGTCTCGGAGGCGGACGCAGCGAGCTTCGTTTCCGAGCCGCACGAGCTCGCCGTCCTGCCTGAGGAGCTCCTGCATGACGACTCCGCAGCGTCTGCCGTGGACCTCGATGCGGCCATCGACGAGGTCCTCGCCCTCGGTGCATCGGCCGTCCACTTCTCCCCGCAGGGTGAATGGCATACGGTTCGCGCTCGGATCGACGGTCTCGTACGAGATCTCGGTGTCGTCGCGAGCACGGACATGACTGCGCTCGTCGAGCGCGTCGGGGCGTCGGCGGCAATGCGCGTCGACGTGGTTCCTACAAAGCAGGGCGACAAGGTCATCCTCTTCCCGCGCGAGCAGGCAGGTGCGCCGCGAACTCTCGGCGAGCTTGGCCTCACGAGCGAGATGACGGAAACTCTCCGTTCGGCGCTTGCGTTGCCGTCCGGCGCGATCGTCGTATGCGGTCCCGTCGGAAGTGGCACGACCACGACCCTCTACGCCGCGCTCGAAGCCTTCGCAACACCGGAACGTGTCGTCGCGTCGATCGAGGACCCGGTCGAGCGCGTGCTCGAGGGCGTTGACCAGATCGAGGTCGACACGGCTCGAGGAGTCACGTTCGCCGACGGTCTCCAGACGCTACTCGCAACCGATTGCGACGGCGTGCTCGTGGGTGACATCCGCGATCCGGAGACCGCAGGCATCGCCGTTCAGGCAGCGCTTGACGGTCGCTACGTACTAGCAGGCGTTCGAGCGCCGAGCTCCGCCGCCGCGATTCTTCGGCTCGCCACGATGGACCTCGATCCCCACGTCCTCGGCGGGGCTCTCGCCCATGTCGTCGCACAGCGCCTCGTCCGACGCGTGTGCGCCGAGTGCCGAGAGACGTATTACGCCTCGGAGACTGACCTCGAGGCGCTTGGACAGCTCGCCCAGGACAGCGGCCCCCGTCTGCTGGCCCGAGGTCGAGGCTGCGAGGCGTGTGACCGAACCGGCTTCCGCGGTCGAATCGGGCTCTTCGAGATCCTCACTGTGACCGAGGAGATTCGTACGCTCGTGACCGACGGAGCGTCCGCGATGAGGATCCAGAGCGCCGCCGTCGCCGCAGGAATGCGAACGCTGCGCGACGAGGGTGTCCGCCTCTGCCTCGAAGGCGTCACGACCGCTGAAGAGATCCAGCGGGTGCTCGGCATCGAGCGCTAGCTCCTAGGCGCCTCGTCCAGCGACTCGCCTTCGCTGCTCGTGCGGGGACGCAGTGAGCGGGCGATCTTGATGTGCGGTGTCGCCTCCGTTCGTCGCCCCTGGTTGACGAGCGCGCGACCCAAGGCATAGTGGGCGAACTCGTCGGCAGGAGCGAGCTCGACGAGCGTACGGAACTCGGCCTCAGCCTCTTCCCAGCGGCCGATACGGAAGTACGCGATGCCAAGCGCCTCGCGGATCGAGCGTGACCTCGGCTCGCGTCGCTTCGCTTTCTCTAGCGGGACGGTCGCCTGCGCCGGCATCCCGCTTCGCAGGTGCTTGCGCCCGAGTTGGAAGAGATCGTAGGTCTCGGTCAAGGGCGAAGAAGGCTCAGGCCCATCCGCGGAGCGACCGCAACGAGACGAAGCCGCGAACGCGGGACCACACCGTTAGCTCGCGCCGTGCGGTCCGGAGCAGAGACCGAAGCTCCCGCCGCGCGATCGAGGCGCCCGTCTGGGCCTGCCCCGGAGGGCCGAAGCGCGCACTACCCGCGGCAGTCGTGAACCGGCGTCCGTCGAGGCCCAGCTCCTCGTACACGGCTCGCTGGAGCGCCTGCAGCGTCATGCCCGGCGCGATCGCGACACCCTGGTCCCTCAGAAAGCCCT
Organism: Gaiellaceae bacterium; assembly: GCA_035709545.1. Classification (GTDB taxonomy): domain Bacteria; phylum Actinomycetota; class Thermoleophilia; order Gaiellales; family Gaiellaceae; genus GMQP-bins7. Next base: position 19,890 of record DASTEM010000112.1, read on the forward strand.
CGAGCTCGCGCCTGCTGGCCGTCGCCGAGCGGCGTGGGTCTCTGGTCAGGTACCGGGCCCGGCGAACGCCTGTCTTACCGATCCCGACCCCGAGCGCCCACAGCGCTCCGAGCAGTAGCGCAATGGCAAAGATCGATGGCGGAGGCCCGTCGACTCCCGTGCTCGAGACGAGGTCGGCGCTGTCGGGGAGCGGTCGATCCCTCGTCGGAGCCGACCCCGTGAGCTCTCCCCGGCGAAGCGCGGCGACCGCTTCCTCGGAGTTCGATGCGAACGAATACCTGCCGCCGAATGTCCCACGTCCGGGCGTCGGATCGAAGGGAACCCACCCGAGCCCACGGAACCAGACCTCGACCCATGCGTGAGCCTCGTGATCGGTCACGATCCAGGTCCCGTCCTCGCCCCTAGTACCGCTCGTAAACCCGACCGCAACCCTCGCCGGGATGCCGAGCATCCGCAGCATCGCTGCCATGGCTCCGGCGAAGTGCTGGCAGTACCCGGCTCGGGTACGGGTCACGAACGCGACGAGCGGCGCCTGCGTGACGCGCGGCGGCGACTCGTCGTAGCGGAAGCCGCCACCCTGCCGGAACCACGACTCGAGTGCCAAGACCGCGGCATACGGTGAGCGTGCGTCGCCGGCGATTCTGCGCGCAAGGACGTACATCGGGCGATAGCGCGCGAAGGTCGCGTACGACGGATCGGCGAAGAGTGCGTCGATGACCTGCTCTCGGCCCGGTTCACCAAACGCGGGAAAGCGGCGTGTGTCGACCTCGAGGAACCGCAACGCCACCGTCGGATACTGCGGTCGGGCGGCGCTCAAGGCGGCCGGCGCGGGATCCGGCACGTAGCTCCACACGCGATAGCTCTTGCCTGCGCCAATCGGGTCGCGCGCGCGCAGGACACCTCCCGAGAGTTGGAAGACCGGGCCGAGCCGCGGTCCGTCGAGGACCACCGGGGTGCCCGCCGCTACAACGTGGTCGTCGACCAGCGCTTCGACCTCGACGCGCTGCTCGAGCCAGTTCTCCGGCCGTAGCGCACGGGGCGGCAACAGCCGTCCGGACGGAAGCGGCTTCGAGTCCCCCTCGACCTTGCCGAGCCAGTCCAGGTGCTCGAACCAGTGGTCGTCGGTGAACAGCTCGAGCGTCGACGCGCGCCAGTATCTCGCCTCTTCGGGGCCCTCGATTCTCAGGATCACCGTCTTCTCGTCGGGAAAGCGGATCCCGTCGTAGCTCGAATCCCAGGCAAAGCGCACGCTCGTGGCTTGCTCGGTCCCACCGCGAATGTCCCACGCCTCCCAGTTGAGAACGGACTCCCGCGCGATTGTCGTGGCAGACGAGGCCACCGTCGCCCCGCCCACGAGCGCTGTCGCGGTCGCAAAGCCGGCGATCAGCGCCGGGGTCGAGCGCGCGCGGAGGACGAGCGGTATCGAGAGCGCAGCCGCGAGCGCAAACGCCCCGATGGCGATGGTCTGACCACTGACGAGGGTCGCCGGCCATCCCACCCCGGCAACCGTCACCGCGGCGGCACCCACAGGTCGGTGCGCCGCCACCAGGAGACCCATCGCGAGGGTGAACGCGAAGATTCCGCAGAGGACGAGCGTGTGCATCTCGGGACTGCGGGCCGGCTCGAACGGCAGCAGGACGACATAGAAGTCGGTGATCCCTCGGCTTATGGCCTCGGCGGCGGGAACGAGGACTCGCTCGTCTCGATACGGCAGGAGCTCCCATGGCTGCGCGCCGAACGCGATCCAGGCGGCACCGGCGCCGCCGGCGACGGCCGCCACAGTCCGGCGCCTTCCAGCAGGCAGCAGCGTCGGAGACAGCGCGAGGGCGGCTACGGCAATAGCCTCGAGAGCCTGCCGCGGGTGCTCGAGTCGAAGCCACGACGCGCAGATGACGAGAGCCGGCAAAAGGCTCGCAACGATTGACCTAACCACGTGCGACCGCCGCGACTCGGTGAGCGCCGAGAGCTTCGGCAAGATCGTCGCCACGCCGAACGACCGCAAGCGGGACTCCACTCGCAGACAGGCGGAGCGCCCCGGGATTGGCCCGAGTCGGGCGCGCCATCCAGCTCGGCGCGTCGATCCACACGACCGAAACGAATCGCCGCGTCGCAAGCCCGAGCAGCGCCGCGACAGCCCCGGGCTCGAGCATCGCCGTTACGACGACGAGCTCGCCGGCTCTCGCGACCGGCGCGTGGTCGAAGCTCAGCGATCTCGCCAAGCCATACCGAGAGTCCGCCTCGGCCGCCGCGAGCGCGCCCAGCGCCGCGCCGAAGTCCGACTCGCCCGAGCGTACCGGCACGACAGCGCGAGTCGCACCCGTGGTCAGCAGCGTCGCATTTCGTCCGCGCAGCACGTATGCGCGAAGGGCCGAGCCGGCGGCCCGAACGGCGGCGTCGAAGCTCGAGTCAGGCGGCGTCCCTGCGGCACCGGCCGGGTCGCAGTCGAGGAGAACGACCACGCTGTCGCGAGGCGACTCCTCGAGCTCTTTCACCATCAGCTGTCCACGGCGGGCGCTCGTCGGCCAGTGCACACGGCGCAGCGACTCGCCCTGCTCGTACTCGCGGACCGAGTGGAAGTCGAATCCGGCCGGGCGCCGGAGCAGGAGCCGCCGGCCGTCACTCCCGACGCGACCCGCGTCGCTGAACAGACCGTCGAGCGCGGCCAGCCGCGGGTGGACGACCACGGCGGTCGAAGCGAAACTTGCGGACGCGACGACCGACTCGATGCCGAGCAGGTCTCCGAGCACGAGCTTCGCGTCCGACAGCTGAAAGCTCCCGCGAGACAGCGCGCCGAGCTCGAGCACCCCCCGCGCGTTCCTTCCATGTCCACGTAGGCGGCATTCCACGGCTCCCAGGCGACCAAGGGACCCCTGGACGACAATCGAGCCGACGGGTACGCCGGAGGTGCGCCGCGCAGCGAACGTGAGCGTGACCCTGTCGCCCTCGACGGCAGGAGCCGGAGCCACGGCCGAAGCCACTGCAACGCGACCTCGAACGAGGCCCGACCATACCCGTGTCACGCCGGCGGCCAGGAGGAGCCCGACTCCGACCACGCCTAACGGACGCGAGCCGAACGCGACGGCTGCGACGGCGACGCCGGTGCCGAGCGCGAATGCGCTTCCCCAGCGCCTCACGGGACGCTCGCTCTCATGGGGCAACATCCGTTGCCCTGTGAGTGTGGAGGGGTGTGGGGAACCCATGCGCCGTGCGTCCAAGGAGGGGGCTCGCGGGGGAACCATGGGTTCCCCCGCGCAAGAAACGGGAGGTTCCCCACGATCTCAGGAAGAAGGGGGCACACGGGACTCTCGCGAAACCGGAGTTCGCTCGCGCGAACTCCGGTCGCGGACAGGCGTGGGGAAACATGGTTTCCCGCGTGAACGTGAGCCGAAGGCGAACGTTGCTCACGCCGGAACTGGGATCTCCGTGAGCGCCTCTTCGACCGCTTCCTCTGCTGCGAGCCCGGTTGCGCGCGCCTCTGGGCCGACGATCAGCCGGTGTGCGAGGACAGGTGCCGCGACGGCCTGGATGTCCTCGGGAAGAACGAAGTCGCGCGCGGCCGCAACGGCGCGCGCTTTCGCCATTCGCAGGAGGGCGATGCCTGCCCGCGGACTGGCTCCGAGGGCGAGCCTGGCGCTGGAGCGCGTGTGGTGGAGAAGCCTCACGACGTACTCGCCGACGCTCTCCTCGACGTAGACCTCGCGCGCCGCGACGATGGCTTGAAGGACGTCCGACCGATCGACGACCGCGGCGAGCCGGTCGAGCGGCGGCGCCGTCGTCTGCTCCGCGAGCATCCGCGCCTCCTCTCGGAGGGGTGGGTATCCGAGCGAGAGACGCGCAGTGAAGCGATCGAGCTGCGCTTCCGGGAGCGGGTAGGTCCCTTCGTACTCGATTGGGTTCTGCGTCGCCATGACGAAGAACGGCAGCTCTAGTGCATAGGTCGTGCCGTCGATCGTGACCTGCGACTCCTGCATCGCCTCGAGCAGCGCCGACTGCGTCTTCGGCGAGGCACGGTTGATCTCGTCGACGAGGAGGACGTTGGCGAACACCGGCCCGGGCTTGAACTCGAACTCGTTCACCCGCTGGTTGAAAACGTTCACTCCCGTGACGTCCGTCGGGAGCAAGTCGGGTGTGAACTGCAGTCTCGAGAACGACAGGTGCAGCGAGCGGGCCAGCGACTTCGCGAGCATCGTCTTCCCCACTCCCGGGAAGTCCTCGATGATCAGATGCCCCTCCGCGAGAAGGCAGAGCACGCACAGCTCGAGTGTCGCCCGCGGAGCCTTGACTGCCAGCTCGAGGTTCGAGACGACCCGCACGACGACGTCCGCAGCATTGGCGGATCCGATGGCCTCGTCCGTGCGAGCCCCGTCCATCATCGCCTCGAGAGCACCCGCTCAACCTCGTCGAGCACGGCGGCGGCGACGACCTGCTTCGGGGCTTTCGCCACTTGGCGCTCTCCGTCCTCGGAGACCACGACGACCTCGTTGTCGGGAGCGTCGAAGCCGATGTCCGATCGACTCACGTCGTTGTACACGAAGAGATCTGCGTTCTTGGCGCGACGCTTTTCTCGGGCTCGCTCGAGCCCAGAGCCTGCGCCGTCCGCCGCGAAGCCGACGAGTACCTGGCCAGGACGCCTGGCGGCTCCGAGCGCACCCAGCACGTCGTTCGTGGGTGCGAGCTCGACCGTCCAGGGTTCACCGTCCTTCGGACGCTTCGTCCCCAACGGAGTCGGTGGCCGATAGTCGGCGACCGCGGCGGCCATCACGATCACATCCGCGTCCGCCCGCGCGAGCGCCTCCCGTTCGAGGTCTTCAGCGGTCGGTGTGTCCACAACCGTGACGCCTCGCGGAACCGGCACCGCGATGTTCGCAGCGAGCAGCGTCACATCTGCGCCCCGGCGCCGCGCCTCGTCGGCCAGCGCAACGCCCATTCGGCCCGAGGAGCGGTTCCCCATGTACCGCACCGAGTCGAGCGGCTCGCGCGTTCCCCCAGCGGAGACGACGACGCGCATGCCGGTAAGTGTTGCCCGCGCTCGGGAGGGATCGCCGAGAAGCGATTCGATACGGGCCAGGATCTCTTCCGGCTCTGCCATCCGACCCAGCCCCTCCTCGCCCTCCGCCAGCTCCCCCTCCACGGGGCCCACGAGCTCGACGCCGCGTGCGACGAGCGCCGAGACGTTCGCCTGGGTCGCCGGGTGCGCCCACATCCGGGGATTCATGGCCGGAGCGACGACTACGGGACCCGCATGTGCGAGCGCGGCTTCGGTCAAGAGGTCGTCCGCCAGGCCGTGAGCCAGGCGGGCCAGGGTGTTGGCAGTGAGTGGGGCCACGACGAGCAGATCCGCCCGCCGCAGATGGGGATATGGGTCATCGCCGGGCGACGTGCGCGCAAGCGCGAAGAACGTCTCAGCCGTGACGAACCGCTGTGCGCCTTCCGTGAGGACCGGGTACACGTCGTGGCCGGCTCGCACGAGTAGTCTCGTGAGCGTGCAGGCCTTGTAGGCCGCTATCCCCCCGGTGACTCCGAGCAGGACGCGTGCCACGGGCGGGCTCTAGGCGGGTACGTGGTACGTGATCTTCCCGCGGGCGATCTCTTCCATCGCCATGGTGAGGTAGTTCTTCGAGCGGGACTCGATCAGCGGCGGAGGCGCTTCCTCGAAGCCGATGCCCTCGCCGAGCTGGTGGTGGTAGTTGTTGATTTGTCGCGCCCGCTTGGCAGCGACGATCACAAGCGCGTAGCGGGAGCCCTCGACGGTAGCGAGCAGATCATCGATGCGGGGATAGATCATGGCCGGCCCATGGTACCTGCACGACCGAGCTCACACTCGACGAGCGCTGTGAGAGCCGCCGTCGCACGCTCGAGCTCGTCGTTTCGGACCATGTAGCGGAAGCGATGGGCCTGCTCGAACTGTGCCCGCGCAAGGGCGATGCGCTCTCCGATCTCGCCCGTGCTCTCGGTCGCGCGAGCTCTCAGGCGGCGCTCCAGCTCGGCCACGTCAGCAGCGATGAAGATCGTCACGCTGTCGACGACCTCGGCCTGCACCGCGAGCGCGCCTTCGAGCTCGAGCTCGAGCACGCACACCCGGCCGTCGGCCGCGATCCGGTTCATCTCCGATCGCAGCGTTCCGTACCGGCGCCCAGAGACGTACGGAACGTACTCCAGGAACTCGCCCGCCTCGACGCGGCGCGTGAACTCAGCATCGGTGAGAAACCAGTAGTCGTGCCCGTCGATCTCTCCTGGCCGTTGAGCTCGCGTCGTCGCCGAGACGGCGACCTCGAGAGGCGGTACACGCTCCAGCAATCCCTTGATAAGCGTGCCCTTGCCCGCCCCAGACGGCCCGGTGATCACGAAGACGGGCCGCGAAGGCACCGCGGAGCTACGAACGATGGTTGAAGAGCTCGACGAGCTCGGTCCGCTGGCGCTCCGAGAGGCCGCCGACCGTCTTCGACTGGCTGATTCGGCACTGGTTCAGAAGGCGTGCAGCTTTGACACGTCCGAACTTGGGCACGGCCATGAGCATGTCGAAAACCTTCGCCGTGGAGACGTACTCCGGTGGGTCGAGCAAGATGTCGTCGATGCTCTCCCGTCCCGCCTTCAGATCTCGCTTGAGCTGTGCGCGCCTAACCCGAACGTCGTTTGCTCGTTGGAGCGCTTCCATCCTCTGGTCGAGTGACCGCGCCGGCGCCTGAGCGTGCATCTTCGTCGTGACCATGAGCCGGACGAGTCTACCAAGACTCCCTCTCGGGTCAAGCAGGAACGTTTTAGCTCATTTGCAGGGCTTTTTGCGTTGTCTACTCTGTCGACACAGCGAGCGCCGGTGCAGACTCGGGCGTGAAACCGTGAATCGCGTGCCGAGGAGCAGGCGTGATAGGAGCGCCGGGTGACCGGAGCTCAGTCCGGATCCGAGTCGCGGCAAGGGGATCGGAGAACAAGATCGTGCCCAGCCCGACAGCGCCGGCTCCGAGCGAGACGAGGTCGAGCACGTCACCTCCGGACGCGACGCCACCCATGCCGACGATCGGCAACGCGACGGCTCGGGCACAGGCGTCGACACAGGCAAGCGCGATGGGTCGAAGCGCCGGGCCGGAGTATCCTCCCGCTCCTCGAGAGAGCTTCGGCCGGCGCGTTCCCGCGTCGAGGGCGAGACCGCGAATCGTGTTCACCAGCGAGAGACCGTCGGCGCCGGCAGCAGCGACCGCGCGCGCGTTCTCGGCGATGTCCCACGTCGCAGGCGAGAGCTTCGCGTAGAGCGGCTTCGTCGTGGCTGCCCGCGCCGCCGTCACCAGCTCGGCGGCTGTCTCAGGAGCCTCTTCGACGTTCGGGCACGAGAGGTTCAGCTCGATGACGCTCACGCGGGTCTCGGCGTCGAGTCGCTCGCACATCTCTGCGTAGTCATCAGCCGAGAAGCCCCCTACCGAGACCCAAATCGGGACGTCGAGCTCGGCCAGGCGCGGAAGGATGCTCGACACGAAGACGTCAATCCCGGGGTTCTGAAGCCCGATCGAGTTGAGCATCCCTCCGTCCACTTCGGCGATGCGTGGTGGAGGGTTCCCCTCCCGTGGGAGCGGCGTGACGGTCTTCGTCACGAACGCATCGAGGCTCCGAGCCACGTCGGGCGCGACCAGCGCATCGAAACAGCCCGAGGCATTGAGGATCGGAACGCTCACGCAGCCTCCCGCCAGACAGGCCCCTCGATGCACAGGCGGACGAACCAGCCGTCACGCTCGACGACGCAGCCGAAGCACGCTCCGTATCCACAGGCCATCCGCGACTCCCACGCCAGCTGCGCGTGCGGGACACGACGACGAATCGCCTCGAGCATCGGCTCCGGCCCACAGGCGAGCACGTCGCCGGGGTCGTCCGGTAGCAACTCGGTGACGAGGCGCGGCTCGACCGTGATCTCGGCGCCAGGCAGGAGGACTCCGACCTCGGCCTGGCGCTCCGTCCGGAACCCGAGAATTGCAGGCGGATTCCCGAGGGCTGACGCGAGATACGGCATCGGTGCGATCCCGATTCCGCCCGCGACGAGGAGCGGCCGGGCGACGTCGAGATCGAAACCGTTCCCGAGGGGGCCGAGAACGTGGATCTCGGCGCCGGGCTCGAGCGCGCACAACGCTCGCGTCCCCGGCCCGATCGGCTCGACGAGGAACGCCAGCTCACCCCGGGGCGCCTGGCAGAGGCTCATCGGGCGAGGAAGCGTGCGTCCGGGCGCCTCGAGCATGAAGAACTGACCCGGCACCCCGGGCTCGAGCCCCCCACGCTCGAGTCGCAACAGCGTGTACGGCCCGATCGGCTCGTTCACGGTGACCGCCAGGAGCTGCCGGCGAGCCTCCCTTCCCGCAAGTAACAGACTGTTACAAGCGTCGGTCACGCCTCGATCCCGATCCGCTCTTGCAACGACAGCGCCGACTCCGCACGCGCGTTCGCGATCGCATGGACCGCCGCAGCGGCACCGGAGATGGTCGTCACGCAGGGGACACGCGCGACGAGCGCGGCTTCGCGGATGAGGTAGCCGTCGGCACGGGCTCCACTCCCCTGCGGCGTGTTGATGACGAGGTCGCAGCGACCGCGGCGGACGAGGTCGACGACCGTCGCCTCGTCGTCGTCTGCGTCGGCGACCTTGGCGACCTCGTCGATGTGGAGCCCGGCGGCCCGCAAGGTGCGCGCTGTTCCTTCCGTTGCCACGAGCTCGAAGCCGAGCCCGGCCAGCGCAGCGGCGACGGCAAC
>DASTEM010000113.1:0-4763 GCA_035709545.1 Gaiellaceae bacterium
GCAGCGGAGCGTCGATCCCGAACGCCTGCATGGCGGCGTACACCGCAAGGAGCTGCATCAGCCAGCCGGCGCACTGGAGGAGGATCGCCCCCGCAAGCGGTGCCGGCGCGTTGAGCACCGACAGCCCCTGGCGCGCCATCACGAGAAGCTGACGCATCGAGCCGACCCCCTCGCCCATCACCGTCCGGTGGTGCCGTCGCGCACCCAGCCAGGCAACCGTGAACAAGGCGAATCCGACAAGAGCTGCGATACCGAACGTGACGACTGCCCAGTGCGGCACCTCGGCGGTGAGGAGGACCCAGACGACGAGGATGGTCGCTGGAACGAGGTCGAAGAGCCGGTGCGCGAACACCGTCCCGACGAGAGTCGCGCTCGTCCCGTGCGGCGCGTCGGGCATGTGGCGGCGCAACGTCGCGACACGCGCGAGCTCGCCAAGGCGACCCGGCACGACAGCGTTGGCGAGGAGTCCGACGCCGAACGACGAGAAGACATCGCCCAGCCGAGGCTGTTGCTCGGGCGGCAGCGCCTGGCTGATCGTCATTCGCCACGAGAGCGCGCGAAACAACGTCGAGATGACGTTGAGCAGGAACGCGAGCACGATCCAGCTCCAGATGACGAAGCGAAACGCGTCGAACACGCTGCCCCAGTCGGGGCCGCGCAACCACAGGAGCGCCGTCGTGACGAAGAGCGCCAGCACGGCGACGCCAGCCTGCGTCCACCCCGATCGCCAGAGTCGCCCGGCGGTGGTCACGCGGCGCGTGCCTCCCCGGCTCCGAGGCCGGTGACGTGCTCGTACACGCCCACGAGGCGCTGCGCGACTCCCGGCCACGAATACCGCTCGACCGCGATCTCGCGCGCCGCCCGCCCCATGGCTTCACGCCGCGGCTCGTCGTCGACGAGGTCGCATACGGCATCCGCGAGAGCCGCGACATCGCCGGGTGGGACGGCGACGGACGCGGCGAGGTCGAGCACCTCGCGATAGCCGGGGATGTCCGACGCGACGGCCGGAAGCGCGCACGCGAACGCTCGGGTCAGCACCATGCCGAAGCTCTCCTGGCCCAGCGACGGTGCCACGAGCGCCTTCGCTCCGAGAAGCGTCTCGGTCAGCTCGTCCTGGCTCAGGAAGCCCACGACGTCGACGCCGTCGTCCGGGACGCGAAGGCGAGCGAGGAGGAGTCGCACCGCGAGCGGGTCGGCGCCGGCGACCGTAAGCCGGAGCCCAGTCCGCTCGTGAATCGCCGGCCAGGCGCGAAGGAGCACGTGCAGGCCTTTCCTCGACTCCTGCCGGCCGGCGAAGACGACTCTGTGCTCGCGGTCTCCCGCCGGTGCCGACTCCGGAACGAGGACGCCGTTCGGGATCACCTCGTACTCACCTGGGAGCCAGCGCCGCTGCGACTCGCGAGCACGCTCGGAGACCGCGATGCGATGGTCGATTCGTTCGATGAGGAAGCCCCAGAGAGGCTTGCCGCCCTTCATCCAGCCGAGATCGCCGGAAGCGTGAAAGGTCGCGACGATCGGTGTCCGAGCGAGGATGAGCGCCGAGAGGCAGATCGTCGGGGTCATGGGCTCGTGCAGATGAAGGACGTCGAACCGCTCGCGCTCGAGCGCTCTGCGGATCCGGAAGTACGAGCGCGGCGAGAGAACGATGTTCGGAAGCGACCCGTTCGCAGGGACGATCACGGAGCGCCCCACGGGGATCACGTTCGGCGGCGGGTTGCCGTGACGCCCGACCCGAGGGTGGAGAACACGCGTGAACTGCCCAGGCGGATCGTTGCCCATGATCAGGCGCACCTCGTGGCCAAGCTCCTCGAGTGCTGCCGCCTGCGCTTCTGTGTGCTCGACGACCGCGCCCCAGAACGACCAGGAGAACGGGACGACGATCCCGATCTTCACGGCCAAGACACTAACGGTCAGCACTCGACTGGTGCCTGGTTCGCGGGCCGGACGACTGGTGCCTGGCTTCAGCCAGGCGCCAGCGCTCTCGCTAGGCTGAGCGGCGATGCAGCTCGACGGCATCCACCACGTCACGTGCATCACTGCGGATGCGCCGCGCAACGTCGACTTCTACACGCGCGTCCTCGGCCTCCGGCTCGTGAAGAAGACGGTCAACCAGGACGACCCCACGGTCTATCACCTCTTCTACGCAGATGAGGAGGGGAGTCCCGGTGCAGACATCACATTCTTCGAGTACCCCGGCGTTCGGCGTGGGCGTGCGGGCGCCGGGATGGTGCACACGGTGGGCTGGCGCGTCGGCTCTCAGGAAGCGCTCGATTTCTGGGAAGAGCGGCTCGAGTCCGAGACGGGCGTCGTCGCACGTGACGAGGAGGGCGTGAGCTTCGAGGACCCTGAGGGCCTGCGCCACCGCCTCGAGGTCGTGACGGTTGACGATGCACCGCTCATCGCCGAGCACCCGGAGGTACCGGCAGAGCACGCGCTCCAGGGATTCGACAGCGTGCGCGCTTTCTCACTGGAGTCGGCGGCGAGCCGGGCGCTCCTCGAGGAGACGCTCGGCTTCGTACGGTCTGACCCCACGGGCCCGACCCCGGTGTGGGAAGCGCGCGGCCCGTCGCGCCGCGGCCTCTACGCGTACGACGTGCCTCCGGCGGAGCGCGGTCTGGGCGGGGCGGGAACTGTGCATCACGTCGCCTGGTCGTCGTCATTCGACGATCACGCCGCCTGGCACGAGCGCGTGTCGGCTGCCGGCATGCGTCCCTCGCCCATCATCGACCGCTTCTGGTTCCGCTCGATCTATTTCCGCGAACCAAGAGGCGTGCTTTTCGAGATCGCGACGCTCGGACCAGGCTTCGGCGTCGACGAGGACGTGGACCGCCTCGGCGAGTCGCTCATCCTCCCGCCCGCGTTCGAGCACCTCCGAGAGCAGGTCGAGCCGATCCTGACGCCGATCCCCGACCCGCGCCCCTGGGCTCGCACCGGCTGACGACATACGACAGCGGCAACCGCATTAACTCGCTCGCCACCTTGCCTCTGGTTCCCGACGATTTCGAGGTTCCCGTCCGGCTCGAAACCGAATCGTTCGTCCTCGAGCCGCTCGGGCCGGAGCACAACGAGCGCGACCACCAGGCATGGTCGTCCAGCATCGAGCACATCCGCAGCACTCCCGGCTTCGGGGCTCGCCACTGGCCGCACCCGATGTCGCCGGAGGAGAACCTCGCCGACCTCGAGCGGCACCGCGCCGAGTTCGACGACCGGACCGCATTCGCCTACTCGGTGCTCGATCCGCTAGCCGGCGACGTCATCGGCTGCGTCTACGTGGATCCGGACGATGCTCACGCCGACGGTGTCAGGGTGCGCTCGTGGACACGAGCGACATACGCGGATCTCGATGAAGCGCTCCGCGACGCCGTGGTCGACTGGCTGAAGCGGGACTGGCCATTCGCTTCCATTTGCACCGACCAGGAGTAGACTCGCGCGAATCGTGATGGACGAGGGTCTCGCCGAGCTCCACACCCACCTCGGCGGCTCAGTCGCCTCCGACATCCTCTGGAGCCTCGCCCACGAGCAGGGCATCGCGCTGCCCGTCAAGGACTACTGGGAGTTCGACGCGCTCGTCACCGTCTCCGACCCGCGAGGCGTCCAAGGGCTCGACGCGCTCGACCAGATCTACCACTGGACAGAGCTGATCCAGTCGTCGCCGATCGCGGTAGAGCGTTCCGTCCACGGCGCCATCGGCGGCGCCTACCGCTCGCAGGGGATCACGACGCTCGAGCTCCGCTTCAACCCGATGAAGCGCAACCGTGGCGGCGAGCGCGATCTCGACCACATCATCCTCGCGGCTATCCGCGGGCTCGATCTGGCGAGCCTCGAGTACCCGCAGGTACGCGCAGGGCTGATCCTGATGATGGATCGCACCTTCGACCGGCGACTGAACGAGATCATCGTCGAGAAGGCGATTCGCTGGGCCGGCCGAGGCGTAGTCGGGATCGACATCGCGGGCCCCCGGCCGGGTGGGGGTCGCTACGACTACACGCAGATCGAGCCGATGGTGGAGACCGCCCGCGAAGCCGGGCTCGGGGTCACGATCCACGTCGGGGAGGAGGGCGGCGACATGGGCCGCGAGGAGCTCGGCGAGGTCGTCGAGCGACTGCGTCCCGAACGCATCGGGCACGGGGTCCTCGCTGCCTCGGATCAGGCGCTCATGGAGGCGATTCGCGAACTCGGAACCGTCCTCGAGATCTGCCCCACCTCGAACCTGCTCACGAAGGCACTTCCGGACGAGGACGCCGTCCGCGAGACGATCCGCCGGTTCGTCGAGCACGGCGTCCTCTTCACGATCGCCACGGACGGCCCCGAGATGATGCGCACGCATCTCCGCGACGAGTTCGAGCTCCTGCTCAGGATCGGAGCACTCGACGAGGACGAGCTTCGTGAGGCGAACGCCCGCGGTCATGCGGCGGCGTTCGACCGCCGGACCGCCGTGAGGGCCTGATCCAAGTTACAAGTTGTTGCAAGCGTTGTCAGACGCGCAGTAAAGCCGCGAGCGCCCTAGAGAATCCCAGGTAACAACTTGTTACTTGGGGTAACGGCGCGCTGCCACGCCCGCGCGCGATTGCTCACACTCGGGCGGGCTCGCTCACGCTCGTGACGAGGCCGCGCAGGAACGCGCGCACTTCGCCCGGACCGACGATGTGGATGTCCTCGCGCTTGCCCTCGCGCCGAGTGCTCGGCAGCAAGCCGCCGACATGTCCCGCGACGGATCCCGGCGGCAGGGCGTCGAGCAGGTCGTGGTCGGTCCGGTCGTCGCC
>DASTEM010000114.1:0-5310 GCA_035709545.1 Gaiellaceae bacterium
CGAGCTGTCCGCGCAGCGCCGCCAGACCGCAGCGAGTCGCAAGTCCCGCGGGCTCGCGCCGGCCTGAGCTCGCCTACCCGGACTCGGCTGTCAGGACGCTTCGGCCTCGCGCCGCCGGCGTTTCTCGGCGTTGATCGCGCGGTAGCGCTCGATCATCTCCTGCAGTCGGCGGAGGATGTCCTCGTGGCGGGCCCTGTCCGCCGCCCACTCTTCAGGAGTCTTCTTCCTCTTCCTCTTGTTCGGATCCATCGTCCTCCCCGAGAAGGTACTCCTTGACTTCGTACACCGCCACTTTGATATCGAAGAGCGCTTCGAGCATCAACTGCGTGGCTTCGGTGTCTTCCTCCACGATCGCACGATGCCCGCCTCGGGCGCCCGCGGCAAGATGGCCGAATCGGTCGTGTCTCAGGAAGCCTCGGCCGCAACCGGCCGCAGCTCGTCTAGGCGGTCTACGCGGGCGAGCGCCGGGAAGAGCTTCCACCACACGCCGGCGACGACGATTGTCGCAATGCCTCCGACGACGACGGCAGGGGCGGCACCTATCAGCGCCGCCGCCACACCTGACTCGAACGCACCGAGCTCGTTCGATCCGCTGATGAAGACCATCTCGACCGCGTTCACGCGCCCGCGGAGCTCGTCCGGAGTCACGAGCGGGAGGATCGTCGAACGGAGGACGACGCTCACCATGTCGAACGCGCCTCCGCACGCGAGCGCGAGCAGCGAGAGCCACATCTCGCGCGAGAGGCCGAAGACGACCATGCACGCGCCGAACCCCGCGACGACGAAGAACATCGTCGGGCCCGCGCGCCGCCGTATCGGGTGACGCGCGATGACGAGCGCAGCGAGAAAGGCGCCAACTGCCGGCGCTGTCCGCAGGAATCCGAGACCCGTCGGCCCCACCTCGAGGATGTCCTTCGCGAAGATCGGGAGCAAGGCAACTGCGCCACCGAAGAGAACGGCGAAGAGATCGAGCGAGACTGCACCGAACAGCACCTTCGTCCGTCGGATGAGACGAACGCCTGCGAGAACCTCGTCCATCCCGACGGCGCCTCCGGCAGCGGGAACGCGGCCGCCGCGAAGCGAGACCACACAGGCGAGTGCGATTACCGAGAGCGCCGCAGACACCGCGTAGACGAGCTCGGGCTGAATCGCGAACAGGATGCCGCCCACCGCAGGACCCGCGACGTGCGAGATCTGGAAGGCGACGGAGCGCTGCGCCAGCGCGTCCACGAGGATTTCCTGCGGCACGAGTGACGGCGTGAGAGCGCGACCGGCAGGCGCTCCGAAGGCACTCGCGATCCCGGTCAGGAACGCGAGCGCGAAGAACGGCCAGACGTGGTCGGCGCCGGCCCGCGTCACGCCGAAGAGCGCGAACGCAACCACGACGTCGGTGACGACCATGAACGCGATGATCCGCCGCCGTGGGACGCGGTCGGCGAGCTGGCCGGCAGGCAACGCCAGCAGGAGAAGTGGAAGAAACTCGGCGAGCCCGACGAGCCCGAGGTCGAGCGGGTTTCCGCGTACCGCGTACACCTGCCAGCCGATCGCGACCGATGCCATGGTCATCGCGAAGCCCGTGGTCATGAGCGCGACCCAGAACAGCGCGAAGTCGCGGTGCCGAAACGCGGACCGGCTTCCGGAGCTCACACCGAGAGAAGCTACGCGGCTGCCGGCTCGTCGGTCGGCGTCTCGTCGTCCGCGCCGAGCTCGACCTCGATCTTCATGATCCGCGAGCCGTCGATCTCGAGCACCTTCAGCTCGAGCCCGGCGGTCCTCACCGTGTCGCCCACCTCAGGCGCGCGTCCGAGCTCGCCGAACACGAGGCCGGCCATCGTGTTGAAGTCCTCTTGCTCGAGCTCGGTGCCGAACTCCTCGTTGAAGTCGTCGATCGTGTACGTCCCGTCGATGCGGATGTGCGTCTCGTCGACCCGCTCGATCGACGTGTCGGGAAGGTCGAACTCGTCCTCGATGTCGCCGACGATCTCCTCGAGCAAGTCCTCGAGCGTGACGATGCCCTCCATGTCCCCGTACTCGTCGACGACGATCGCCAAGTGCTGCTTCTCCCGCCTGAAGTCGGCAAGTAGGGCGGCGAGATCCTTCGTCTCGGGAACGACGTATTTCGGCCGCACGATCGACTCGAGCTCGACAGATGCGAGGCCGAGATCGTGCATCGCGCCGAAAAGGTCTCGCACGTGGAGGATGCCCACGACGTCGTCGAGCGACTCGCGATAGACCGGGTAGCGCGTGAACGGCGAGTCGACGACGGCCCGCAGCGCCTCTTCAGGCGGCATCTCGACCGAGATCCCGACGACCTCGGGCCGCGGCACCATGACTGTGGACACTTCCTTCGAGGCGAAGTCGAAGACCTTGTAGAGCATCTCCTCCTCGGCCTCTTGGAGCTCGCCGACGTCCTCGGCCGCAGCAACCGAATGTCGGATGTCCTCGCGCGTGTACGCGATCATCCCGGCGGGAGCGGGCTTGACCCGCAGGACCCGCAGGACCGCATTCGCGGACTTCTGCAGGAGCCACACGAGCGGATGAGCGATCTTCGCGAGGAGATCGAGCGGAACGGCGAGCGCGACGGCGAGCATCTCGGCGCGCTGGAGCGCGACAGCCTTCGGCACGAGCTCGCCGAGAACGACAGAGAGGTAGGTCAGGATCGCGAACGCGATCAGGAACGAAACGGTGGTCGAGAGCGGCGGCTCGATCAGACCCGACAGCAGCGGCTCGCCGATGGCGCCGAGGAGGATCGCCGAGATCGTGATGCCGACCTGGACGGTCGAGATGAAGCGCACCGGATCGTCCATCAGGCGCAGCGCGGTCTTCGCGCCGCGCCCTCCGCGCTCGGCGCGTTCCTCCAGCCGCGAACGCCGCCCGGTGACGAGGGCGTACTCAGCCGCAACGAAGATCGCGTTCCCGAGCACGAGCAGGAAAACGATCAAGAGACGCAGAGGCGTACTCATGGCGAAAGAAGAAGGCCTACTCGGACGCCCCTCATGGGGCGCCGGTACTCGGCGGAATCTCGTCGTCCGACATCGATCAGGCCGCAGTATAGGTAACGGTCCCGCCGTCCTCGTGGCGGCGCGCCGCTCCCTCGTGCACGAGACGCTCCGCATGCGAGAGCGACTCCGCTACCGCGAACCGCCGTCCTGACGGCTGGAGGTCGGTCCCGAAGAGGTCTAACGAGAGCTCGAACCCCGATCTCGGCTCCGATCCGAGGGCTGCGGCGGTCTCCTCGAGCCGAACCCGGTGATGCTCCTTGAGCTCGCGGGCTCGCGCCCCCGGATCCTCGATCGGCTCGCCGTGGCCGGGGAGCGCGACGCCGGGCGCGAGCTCGATCGTCCGGTCGAGTGCAATCAGATAGTCGCCGAGCGGATCGGCACGGCTCGCGGGCCACAACCCCACAGTCGGCGTGATCCGGCCCAAGAGGTGGTCAGCGGCAATGAGGATGCCGTCCTTCAGCAGGCACAGCTGGCCGTCGGCATGTCCGGGCGCGGCGACGAGCTCCCACCCGTCGACGTGCTCTCCGGCCTCGACGAGGACGGGGTCGCGCTGGTACCGGATGAACGGACGGTAGACCGCGCTCTGGCCGACGAGCTCAGCGGTGACATCGTCAGGTGTGCCATGGAGCCGGAACCAGTCGAGCAGGCGCTCCGACCAGGCCGGGTTCCCCCAGACGAGCTCGCACTGCGCGTAGTCGAGCGCGCCCTGGACAACCGGCGCGCCGGTCAGCTCGTGGAGATCGGCCGCCGCGCCCACATGGTCAGGGTGGAAGTGCGTGACGAAGATCGTCGCCACACGGCCGCCAGCCTGATCAAGCTCGGCCGCCCACGTCTCCTTCGCATCAGGCAGCCCGACGCCGGTGTCGACGAGCGTCCAGCCGTCCTCTCCTGGAAGAAGGTACGCGTGCACGTGCCCGGGCCGCGTCGGCAGCGGCAGCGTGACGCGGCGAATCCCGCCCTCGAGCTCGTCCACCGCCCGACTCTAGCCCGCAGCGTTGGCCCAGGCGGTGTCAGATGGGCCGAGCCCGAGAGGGACTCCGACCTCGAACCCCCGACTGAGACGCTCGGCACTGAGCCACGCATAGAGGCGGTCCGCCGCGTAACGGCGACTTCGACTGCACGCTCCGGACGCGCGTCTAAGCCTCGTCGCGAGCCCTCACAGCTCGTCCTCGCTATCTGACGAGGGAGGAGCCTGCCGATGCGCGCCGTAGAATCGACGACGTGGCTGACGAAATCACCTGCCTCATCGCCGACGATCACGAGGTCGTCCGCGAAGGCCTGCGCCTTGCGCTCTCACGTTCCCCGCGGATCCGCGTCATCGGCGAGGCCGACACCGGGGCGTCTGCGGTCACGCTTGCCGAGAGGCGACGCCCCGATGTCGTGATCATGGATCTGCGCATGCCCGACATGGACGGGCTCGAGGCGACCGAGACTCTGCTCCAGAAGGTGCCGGGGATCGGCGTGCTGATCTTCACGGCCTACGGCGAGCGGTCGCTCCTCCAGCGCGGCCTCGAGTCGGGCGCACGCGGGTACATCCTCAAAGAGACCCCGCACGAGACGCTTCTGCGGGCGATCGAGAAGGTCGCTGCAGGCGACACGTTCGTCGACCCCGGGCTCATGGCTGAGTTCGTGTCCGGTCAGGGCCAGGCCGACATCCTCACGCCCCGCGAACGCGAGATCCTGCAGCTGCTCGCCGACGGGATGTCGAACGTCGACGTGGCCGCGAAGCTCTTCATCAGCCAGGAGACGGTCAAGAGCCACGTTCGGCACATCCTCGCGAAGCTCGAGGCGGACACCCGCACCCAGGCGGTTGCCATCGCGCTGCGCGAGGCGATGATCGATTGAACCCGGACGACGCCGAGCGCGCGCTGCTCGCCGAGCGGATCCTGACCGAGCAGGAAGAGCGACGCCGGCTCGCCGAGCTCCTCCACGACGGTCCTGTCCAGCACCTCTCAGCGATCGCGCAGATGCTCGATGCGGCGCTCGCCGGCCTCCGAGCGGGAGAGCTCGAGCAGGCGGACGAGACGCTCACCCGCAGCCTCGAGCTCGCCCGCGACTCGGCGCGCGATCTCCGCGCACTCTGCGAAGACCTCGAACCGAAGGTCCTGCGCGAGCTCGGCTTCTCGACCGCCGTACGCGCTCTCGCCCGACGACTCTCGGCACGACACGACGTCGCGATCGAGGCGGACGTCGACCACGCCGACGAGCTCGGCGAGAACGCGCAGACGGCGCTGTATCAGATCCTTCGCGAGGCGACCGATCAGGCGCTACGCCGAGGTGCCCCGACCCGGATCGAGATTTCCGTGCG
>DASTEM010000115.1:0-9738 GCA_035709545.1 Gaiellaceae bacterium
TGACTTTCGCCCGCAGGTCCTCGGCATCTCCGGATTCGAACGAGGCGAGGTGCCTGAGCGCCTCCGGGTACTCGGCCTCGAGCCCCTCTGCAATCTCAGCGAGTCCCGAGTGACGGGCGACGAGTGGCGGACAACCGGTCGCTGCGGCTTCGGCGGCAACCATGCCGAACGCTTCCGGGAAGATCGACGGGACGACGCACGCGTCGGCCAGCGCGAGCAGGTTCACGAGGTGGCGATGCTCGAGCGGGCCCGTGAAGAGCGCCTGCGCCGGATCCGCGAGCTGCTCGAGCTCAGCGCGGTAGTCGCCGAAGCCGACGACGACGACTCGCGCATCGACTCCCGCCAGCGCCTCAAGGAGGACGTGGACGCCCTTGTTGTGCAGGAGCTTCCCGAAGTAGACAACGGTGGGCCTCTGGCCAACGAGGAAGCCGGCCAGGCGCTCAGCGTTCCCCTCGTCCGGAAGGCGCTCGTTCGCGTTCCCAGGGTTCGGAGGATCGAGCTCGGCTTCGGCGATCAGGCTCTGTAGCGCCGCCTCACGCGGTTGTGGTCGCCATTCGCCGATGTCGACACCGGGTGGCACCTCGTGTACGCGGTCGACGTGCCCGCAGACGTCCTCGAGCACCTCGCGGATGTGGCCCGAGCCAACGAACACAGTCGACGCGCACTCGAGGACATCTGCTCCCCAACGCTCGAGCTCGGGCCGTCCTCGCATCGAATACTCGAGCTCGGAGCCATGCGCCTTGACGGCGAAGCGCCCTCCACTCGCCGCGCCCACGGCGCCACCGAGAAGCACGTGGTTGCAAAACACGAGATCTGCAGGAAGCTCCTGGCGAAGCTCTGCCGCGTTCGCCTCGACCCAGCCGTCGAGCTCCTCGCGCGTGCAGTTCTGGAGCAACTTGACCTCGTATCCGTCGTAGCGGTCAAGAACGAACACCGGCAGCAGTCCGCCGACATCCGGGCGAACAACGCTTGCACCTCCAAGGTCGTACCGCTCGGGATGAGGCTCCTGGCTGAAGACCGTGACGTCGTGGCCGGCTCTCGCCCACTCGCGGGCCAGTTGCCGCGTGTAGACGTTCGAGCCCGTTCCGCCCAGGAGGTACCCGTGCCACAGAAGGATCTTCATAGCTCCTCGTCCATCGTTACCAAGTAACAGTTACTTGGTGCGTGCTCCCACGTGGAGCTACTTGCTACGTGAGATGGAAGTACAGCGCGTACAGCAGGTCGACGGCCGGGTTAGAGGTGTGCACGTTGACGTCCGAGGGAACGTCGAGGAGCGCCTCCGAGTAGTTGAAGATGATCTTGGCGCCCGAGTCGATGAGCGCATCGGCGGCGTCCTGGGCCGTGTCGGCCGGAACGGCGATAACTCCGACGATGATGTTGCGCTCACGACAGACGTCCGGCATGTCGTCCGTCGACGACACCAGCACGTTGCCGACGCTCTGGCCGATCTTGTCGGGGTCGATCTCGAAGATCGCCGCGACGTTGATGCCGTGCTCGGCGAAGATCGGGGAGCTCGCAATCGCGCTCCCGAGCCGGCCCGCGCCGACCAGGGCGATGTTGTGTTGGCCCTGGGTGCGCAGGATCTGGCGAATCTCGTCGAGCAGCGCCTCGGTGCGGTACCCAACCCCGCGCTTGCCGAATCTCCCGAACGTGGACAGGTCGCGCCGAATCTGGGTCGCGTTGATGTTCGTGTACTCCGAGATCTCCTGTGAGGAGATCCGCTCCTTGCCCATCTTCCTGGCCTGGCTCAGGACCTGGAGGTACCTGCTCAGACGAGCTGCGACACCTACGGTCAAGCGTTCCGGCACGTTGTCCCCCCGCGGGTAGTTTGTGACAAAGCGTCACGATTCTGCCAGCGGCCTTCGGTCAGCCGCCGTCCGAACCGTCAGCTCAAGGAGAGAGTCGCCGTCGTAACGCGTCGGCGTCTACGAAGTACATGAAGGCGCGTTCGCCGTCGATCTCCACCACGGGCAAATGCTCGCGATACCGCACCTCGAGCTCGGGATCGCCGCCGATGTCGACGAGCTCGAGGGCGAAAGCAAGCTCGTTCTGCACACCGCGGACGACCTCGAGCGCGCGCGCGCAGAGGCTGCAGTCAGAGGCGTGGTAAACGGTGACGCGCGCTACGGGTAGAGGCCTCTCGTCGTCGTCGCTTCCGCGACTCGCTGCACTGCCAGCCCGTACGACGCCATGCGCAGGCTGATCTCGCGGCTCTCGCGCGTGTGCCAGGCCTCCTCGAACGAGCGGGCGACGATGTCGCGGAGCTTTGCGTTGACCTCGTCCTCACTCCAGAAGTACTCCTGCAGGCCCTGCACCCACTCGAAGTAGGACACGACCACGCCGCCGGCGTTTGCGAGCACGTCAGGGAGGACGAGCACGCCGCGATCCTCGAGAATCGCGTCTGCGGTGGGTGTGACGGGCCCGTTCGCTCCCTCGCAGATCACGGTGGCCTTCACGCGATCGGCGTTCTCTTCGGTCACGACCTGCTCGAGCGCGCAAGGCGCGAATATGTCGCAGGGGAGCTCGACGAGCTCCTCGTTGGAAACCGCTTCCGCGTTCGCCAGGCCGGCCAGCGTACCGTGCTCCTGCTTGTGTGCGAGCGCTGCGGCGACGTCAATGCCGTTCGCGTTGTACGCGCCGGCGCCCGAGTCCGACACGGCGACGATCTTCGTTCCTTCGAGGTCGAGCAGCCGAGCGAGGTTCGCTCCCACGTTGCCGAAGCCTTGAATGGCCACCGAGTAGTCATCCATACGACGGCCCTGTTTCAGCGCAAGCCCCTGAACGCAGTAGAGCGCGCCGCGGGCGGTCGCTTCGACGCGACCGAGAGAACCTCCTACGGAAAGGGGCTTGCCGGTCACGACACCGAGCACGGAGTGGCCCTTGTTCATCGAGTACGTGTCGAAGATCCACGCCATCACGCGGCCGTCGGTGCCGACGTCCGGCGCGGGGATGTCCCGTTCCGGCCCGATATCGTTGATGATCTCGCTCGTGTAGCGCCGCGTGAGCCGCTCGAGCTCGGTCAGCGAGAGGATCTTCGGGTTGCACACGACGCCGCCTTTGGCGCCGCCAAACGGGAGTCCCATGAGCGCGCACTTCCAGGTCATCCACATTGAGAGCGCTTTGACCTCGTCCAGCGTGACGTCGGGGTGGTAGCGGATGCCGCCCTTGGACGGACCGCGCGCGATGTTGTGCGTTACGCGATAGCCCTGGAAGACCCCGGTAGAGCCGTCGTCCATCGAGACAGGAATCGAGACCTCGACCGACTTCTTGCACCCCGAGAGCACGCGAATCAGGTTCGGATCGAGCGCGAAGATCTCCCCGACCCGGCGAAGTTGAGCCCTCGCAAGCTCGAACGGGTTCTCGCGGAGGTGGGACTCCGCCGCGGCAGTTGACATGGAGCTACGCCTCCCTGGCTCGACTAGACGGTCGCGAGTATAGGACGAGTCACCGGACGCGATACTCGACAGTCTCGGCCTGCCTGCGCGTCCCGTCCCCGGGGAAGGCGACGACGCGAATAACGTATTTCCCGCTCGGCAGCCGTTCTCCGCTGGGCCCTCTGCCGGTCAGTCCGAACGTGTAGCGGCCGGGCAGGAGCTCCCGTCGCCGCGCGAGCACTCCGAGGAAGGACGTGCCCCGCCAGAGCTGGATTTCGAGCAGGTCGACCGCTCGGACCTGAGGATCGGGAGCCACGGTCACCGCCCCGGCGACGAGACCGAGCACCGCTGGTGTCGCATCGGACACGCGCGCGTCCGTGGGAGTAAGCGTGACGCGCGAGACGAGATCGACGCTTGTCGGCACGGCGACGGCCCACGGGACGTGGACCTCGGGGGAATCGCCGGCGCGCAGGACGAGCTCGCCGGTCGCAGTCCCGGCCTCGTCCGACAGGTCGAACGTATCTGCGCGCACGACGACCTCGGCGCTCGCCCCCGGTCGCAGGCGGACGCGATCCGGGTCGGTCGTGATCTCGACACCTTTCGATGCGAGCGATGTGTTTCCGATGGATATGGCGAGAGTCCGGGTCGAGACGTTGTGAACGCGCAGGACGCGCTCGATCTCGGTCGAGGCGGCGGTCACGGCGCCGAACGAGAGGATCGCCGGATCCGCGTATGCCTCCAGCTGCGCTGCACCGCGGAGATCGACGAGACCGGCACCCGACGCCGTCGGATCGAGGTCGGATCTTTGCGCGGAGCCGACGAGGAGCCCATGCAGGCCGTCGGCGGTGACGCTGGGGCGGCCTTCGGCGAGGATCGCAGCGACTCCTGCCGTCACCGCAGCCGCGGCGCTCGTCCCACTGACTGTCCCGAAGCGGATCTCCCCCTCGTCGCCGCGACCCGGCTCCGAGGTGGGCACGGAGACGCCGGGCGCAGCGAGGTCAGGCTTGAGTCCGCCACTGAGCGCGAGCCCGCGCGACGAGAACGACGCGATCGACTCGCCGCCCTCGCGCACTGCGATGTCGACGCCGCCGACGGCCACGGTCACGGGCACGCCCGCAGCGATCAACGTGCGTATCTCACGAACAAGCCCCTCGGCGAGGCCCGCGACGGGAACACCCGCAGGAACGTCGAGGCTGAACGCGCCCGCCGGCAAGGGCCCGTCGACGAGGACGGCGAGAGCACCGGCGGCGGTCGCCTCCTCGACCGTGTCGTCGGAGAGCACGCCGCGAGGAAGCAGCACGGCCCGTCCCGCGACGCTGCTCACTCCGTCCGGCGAGAAGAGCCCGGCTATCCCCTTGGCCGCGGTAGCGCGATTCACCAAGACGACATCCGCGGTCACGGTCCCGGACGGAGCGCCACCGAGGGGCACCGTGTCCTCGAACACGACTCTGAGTCCGGCACGGACGTGCACTCGCACCGTGGGCGCCGCGAGACGCCCGTCGGCCGCTGCGACTGTCACGGCCGATGGAGCGCCGCCGGGTCCTGCGATGCTGCCGTATCCGGGACCGGCGCGACCGTCGTTGCCCGCCGGGACGATCGTCAGCATGTCGAGCGCTTGAGCGCCCGTCACAGCACGGGCCAGCGGCCCGTCAGGAAACGCCGCGTACGGCTCTACAACTCCGATCAGCGCGATCCGAGCCGCGTCGTGCGAGTCGCCGTCGTCGTTCGGATCGACCGCGGCCTCGAGGCCGGCCAGAATCTGGTCGGTTCGCGAGTACACCGTGTACCCGCCCTCGGAGTTCGGCTGCCAGCCCGCGACGCGAACCGGGAGGATCGAGGCGCCGGGCGCGATCCCGTGGAGGCCGTCCGGGCCCTCCGAGCCGGTGACGATGCCGGCAAGCTCCGTGCCGTGACGCTCCGGCCGGCCGGGGATCGTCGGATGCGGTTGCGCGATCCCGCCGCTGCCCGGATTGATGACGTCGATTCCGGAGAGGACACTACGGCGCAAGTACGGATGTGACGGGTCGACGCCGGTGTCGAGTAGTGCGACCGTGACTCCGGTGCCGTCAAGGCCGGGGATCTCGAGATCGGCGACCGACGAGGGCAGCACGCCTTCCGAGCCGTCGGTCTGCGCCGGGTAGGCAATCCGCACCGGAAAGACGCCCTCGACCTCGCGATCCTTCTCGAGCAAGGCGAGCGACGTAGGATCGAGCCTGGCCGAGAATCCGTTGAGCACGCGCGCGTACCGGTACTCGGCAGCGATGCGGGCGCCGGCTGCAGACAGGCGGGCGAGGAACAGCTCCTGTTGGCCGACTACGGCGGCCGTCCACGCCCGCATCTCGGTCTCGGACGCATGCCCTCCGGCAGCGCTCACGCGGTCGGCGAGAGAAGGCGGCTCCAGGAGCACGACATACCGCTGCGCGGTGGAGACGGATGCGCGAACGCCCAGCACGCCTTGCCAGCCGGCCTCGTCGATCGAGGACGCCGTCGGCTCCTGGGCCCGAGCGCTTATGGGCACGAGAACGAGAGCGACAGCCGCCAAGACCCCAACGCTCCCGCTATGAGAGAGACGCATACGCATCGAGCCCAAGATAGTCAGGGTACGGAAGCGCTTCGACGTAGCGCGCAGCCGAGGCGATCATCGCGGCGTTGTCGGTGCACAGATCGAGAGGGGCGAAACGCGCAGCCGGAAGGGCGGCGCGCAGCTCGGAGTTCGCCGCCACACCACCGACGACAGCGACGCGATCGAAGCCCGTCGCCGAGACCGCCGCTTCCACTCGCTGGGCCAGCGCGCGAACGATCGCGCGCTGATACGAAGCCGCCAGGTCGGCTCTGCGGCGCTTGGCCTCGTCCTCTCCGAGCTCACGCACCCGGTAGAGGAGCGCGGTCTTGAGGCCCGAGAAGGAGAAATCGAGTCCCGGCACGCGGGCGATGGGGAACGGAAAGGCACTCGAGTCTCCACCCTGGGCGATCCGGTCGATCTCCGCCCCTCCTGGATAGCCGAGACCGAGAAGCCTGGCGCCCTTGTCGAACGCCTCGCCGGCGGCGTCGTCGAGCGTCGTACCCAGCCGCTCCGAGGTCCCGCGCTCGCGGACGGCCAGGAGCAGCGTGTGTCCACCGCTCGCGAGCAGGCAGAGAAACGGCGGCTCGAGAGGATCAGGCTCGAGGTAGAGCGACGCGATGTGACCGTCCAGGTGATCGACCGGAGCAAGCGGGAGCCGACCCGCCCACGCGATGGCCTTCGCGGCCGAGAGCCCCACGAGCAGCGCGCCGACGAGCCCCGGACCCCGGGTGACGGCGATCTTCTCGACGCGATCCAGCGACGCACCCGCTGAGCCGAGAGCCTCGCGAATCACCGGTGAGACGAGATCGAGGTGCCGCCGCGACGCGACCTCCGGTACCACACCGCCGTACCGAGCATGCAGATCGGCCTGCGACGAGACGACCGACGCGAGCAATTGGCCCTCGTCCGTGACGAGTGCCGCCGCCGTCTCGTCGCACGACGTCTCGATCCCGAGGATCACGAGGCCTGCTCTGACGACGCCGGCTCGCGCCACATGATCAGCGCGTCTTCGCGATTGTCCGTGTAGTAGCCGCGGCGCGTGCCTCGGGATTCGAAGCCAAGGCGTTCGTACAGCCGGATCGCGTTCGTATTCGAGACGCGCACCTCGAGGGTGTAGCCGCTTCGCGGGTCGGACGCCGTGACCTCGAAGAGCCGCTCCAGGAGCGTTGTCGCTATGCCTCGGCGGCGGTAGTCGAGTCCGACTGCGACGTTCATGACGTGCCAGGCATCTACGTACCTCGAGACGAACGCGTACCCCACCAGCTCTCCCTCGTCCGAGAACGCGCCGATCGCGAGCGAGCTCGGCTTGCGGAGCTCGGCGACGAACATCGCTCTCGACCAAGGCGTCGGGTACGAGGCTCGCTCGATCTCCTCGACCGTGTCGAGATCGCGAGCCTCGAGACGGCGGAGCTCGACGTTCATGCGAGAACGCTCCGGACCTTGGCGTCGGGCGCGCGGACGTAGAGCGGCTGGATCGAGTCGGCCGACCCGAATTCGCCGGCGAGCGACGCGTGGAGTCGGGCATGCGGAACGTGGATCTCGTCGTCGTCGGGCGGAACCAGGGCGCCCTTTCGCTCGAGCGTCGCGCGGTAGCGCACAGCACCGCTTCCGATGCAGAGAACCCCGGGCTCGAGCTCCAGCTCGTCGGGCTCGAGGACGCGAGGCCCGGGGACGAACACCTCGCGCCGCCGGGCGTCGATCACCGGAAACGCGTCTGCCCGTGCGGCCGCGAGCGCATCCAGGGTCGAGACTCCGGCGGCGGGAACGCCCAGTGCCAATCCGAGGCCTCGCGCGACGGCAAGGCCGATCCTCGTGCTCGTAAAGCTTCCCGGGCCCGTTCCCACGACGAGAGCGTCGACATCTGCGGGTTCGACGCGGGAAGCATTCAGCAGCGCGTCGAGGTCCTCGAGCAACGTGCGCGGAAGGGACGCTCCCTCCCCGAGAACCTCGCCATCGCGCAGCAGGGCGCTGGTTGCGACATCGGTCGCAGTGTCGAAGGCGAGCACGAGCATTACTCGATGCCTTCTAGCAGTGCGGCTTCGGTGGCGGTGAGCTCGATCCGGCGCTCGTCGGCGCCCGCATGGACGATCGAGACCGCGATTCGGGCGGGCGGGAGCTCGCCGATCCCGGCCTCGGGCCATTCGACGAACACGATCGCGGCGTCGAAGTACGGCTCGAGATCGCCCCAGTCGGCCGGTGCAAGGCCGGCGTAGCGGTAGAGATCGAGATGCGAGACCTCGACCCGCCCGTCGTAGCGGTGACCGATCGTGAAGGTGGGGCTGGTCACGGGGGTCGTGACGCCAAGCGCCCGGCAAGCGCCGCGCACAAAGGTCGTCTTGCCAGAACCGAGCTCGCCCGAGATGGTGACCACGTCTCCGAGCTCGAGCCGCGGTGCGAGCCGCGCGGCGATCGCCTCGGTCTCCTCGGCCGAGGCAGTGGCGAGCGAGACGCGCACAGCTAGAAAAGGCCGAGCTGGACGGACTCGGGCGCGGGCTCGAAGACCGGGGCGTCAGGTTCGGGCGAAGCGCTCGGCTCGCCGACGACCGCACGCTCGAGGAGCGCAGGAATGCGCGCGAAGTCCTCTTCGAGCACCTTGAGCATCGACGGCGTGTAGAGGGCCGCAGCAGGGTGGTAGAGCGGATAGAGGTGCACCGTCCGCGCGCCGAGCGTGACTTCCTGCTCCTGGCCGTGGACACGCGTGATCCCCGCGGGACGCCCGGACAGGAGCTTCGTCGCGAAGTTCCCGAGGGTTGCGACGAGCTTCGGCTCGATCAGCTCGATCTGGCGAAACAGATGCGGCTCGCAGGCAGAGAGCTCGTCCGGTACTGGATCCCGGTTGCCGGGAGGCCTGCATTTCACCGTGTTACAGATGTACACGTCCGCCCGCGTCAAGCCGATGCCCGCGAGCAGTCGTTCAAGGAGCTTTCCCGCCTGCCCGACAAACGGTACGCCTTGCTGGTCCTCGTGGAAGCCGGGGGCCTCGCCGACGAACATGAGGTCTGCGTTCGGGCTCCCCGAGCCGAAGACCACCTGCGTGCGTCCTTGAGAGAGCGCACACTTGGTGCACGAGGCCGTCTGCTCCGCGTACTCCCGGAGCGCCGCGGCACGCTCGACGACGTCCATCGGACCGGCAGTTTACGCCGCGGCCCGGATGCGTTCCGGTAGGGGCGAGATATATCTCGCCCGCGCCCTAATGGCCGCAGCCGCAGGAGCCGCCGCAGCAGCCGCCCCCGCCGCCGGACGGCCCGGCGAAGCTCGGCTTCGACGTCGCGCCCACGACGGCGAAGCTCGAGAGCTGCTTGAGCACCTTCGCGGCGCCGCACTCGGGGCAGGTCACGGCCTGGTCACTCGAGCGGACGAGCTCCTCGAAATGCGACTCGCACTCCATGCACGCGTACTCGTAGATCGGCACCCGCCCAGTGTACTGTCGAGCGCCGTGGAAAGGTGGAGCTGTCCGACTCTCGTGGGCGGCATCGTGCGGCTTGAGCCGCTCTCGCGCGAGCACGAGGAAGCTCTGTGGCTCGCGTCGCGCGATCCCGCGACCTGGCGCTGGCTCAACATCGTTCAGCCGCAGACACGCGATGAGTGGACCGAATACATCAATCAGGCGCTCGCGGCGGCAGAGATCGGCGCGGAGATCCCCCTTGTAACCGTCTGTTACAAGGAGATCGTCGGCTCGACGCGGTTCCTCGCGCTGCGACCGGAGCATCGCTCGGTCGAGATCGGCTGGACGTGGCTTCATCCGTCCGCCTGGGGCACGGGCGCCAACGTCGAGGCGAAACTTCTGCAACTACGGCACGC
>DASTEM010000116.1:0-10887 GCA_035709545.1 Gaiellaceae bacterium
CGCCGAGCTCCGAGAGGCCATCCTCCCAACTTCCTTCGCGGGCCACGAGACCCTCCGTGAGCCCGCTGAAGCGCGGGCTGAGCAGCTTCAGCGTCCGCTCGACCGCCGAGGTGACGACGGGTGCGAGCGCGATCCGGGCGAAGTCGAGCGCCATGGCCAGCGGCAGCGAGTCGAAGTTGCCGACCGAGACGATCTTTCTCGCCGCCGGCACGACCAGCGGGTTCCCCTGGTGAGCGTTGAGCTCGGTCGAGAGCTGCTCGTCGACGAACCGTAAAGCGTCGCGGGCAGCGCCGTGGACCTGTGGGAGGCAGCGGAACGTCAGCGGGTCTTGGAGAAAGCGTGCGGCTTCGGGCTCCCAGAGCGCGCTGCCGTCCAGCAGGCGACGGAGCGCCGCGAGCGTCTGGCGCACCCCCGGATACGGACGCGAATCGGCGACGGCCTCGTCGAGCGCTCCGACGTTGGCTCGGAAAGCCTCGAAGTCCAGTGCGCTGGCCGCGTCGAACGCGTTGAGCAGCGCGTGCGAGTCGGCGACTGCGAGCGCCGCCTGCGCGGTCGAGAACGCGTTCGTCACGAGAAGTGCGCCCGCTTCTCCAGCCGCTAGCTCGAAGTTGCCGAGGACGCCGAACGCGAGGTCCGCATTCTGTGCGAGATCGGCTTGCCCGAGAGTCCCGAGTGACGGCACGGTTGGCTCGTCTCGTTTGTTTAGTGCATCGACCACGAGCCGGGCGAGCTCCGGGCGGGCGCCTTGGAAGCCCGCGGCGAGCCCGTTGGCGAGGCGCACGAGCGCGGCTCGCACGACCTCGACACTCGCTGGCTCTCCCAGCCCGACGCGATGCCCTGAGATCGCGATGCGGTTGAAGTCCGCGATCTCGCTGCGCTCCACGCGTGCGTCTCGACGCATGCCCACGCCGGTGGTCACGCCGTACACCGACTCTCCGGCGGCTACGGCCTGCTCGACGATCGAGCGTGCTTCGCGCATGCACTCGACGGCGCTGTCCGCGATCTCCATCCGCTCTCGTCCACGTGCGACTCGGACGACTTCGTCCATCGTGAGGCTTCCCCCGGTGAGCACGACGGTCATTCGGGGACTCTACGACGACAGCTATGGATCTGGTAAACCCATCCCGGGAACGCTTTCCTCCGCGACATCGGGCGCAGGGTGTACCGGCAGGCCCAACCTCTTCCAGGCGGTGAACCCGCCGCACATGTCGGTCGCCCGACGGAAGCCGAACTCCTGGAGCGTCGCCGCCGCGAGGCTCGTCGAGTACCCGCCCTGGCAGAAGAGGATGATCCACTGATCGAGGCCGCGTACGTTCGGATTCCGGTAGTCCTTGTCGGACTTAGGGCAGAGGCGCCATTCGAGCACGGATCGCGGGATATGCAGCGCGCCGGGAATGACGCCTGCACGAGCCCGCTCGTCGTTCGAGCGCGTATCGATCAGCAGCGCTCCGCTGCGCTGCGCCGCGAGCGCATCCTCCGGTTCGACGCGCTCGAGCCGTGCGCGCGCCTCCTGTAGCAGTCCGTCGATCGTCTTTCGATTCATCTCACCCCTACCCGGAAGAGTGTGTGCTCGGAGCGTACGACGTCCACGGCGTCGCGGCCACCCAGATCCCGCTGGCCGCGGTCAGCGCGGCTACCACCGAGATCGCCTCGCCAGCTCCGAAAGCGTCGGCGACGGCACCGCTGACGAGAGCTCCGACAGCGAAGCCGATGTCGCGCCAGAAGCGGTAGACACCCACGGCGGGCGCGCGGTCGATCGGCTGCACGGCATCCGACACGGCCGCAATGAGCGTCGGGTAGACGAGCGCCGTGCCGACACCGAGGAGCGCGGCGGCGACTACGGCGGGCTCGAATGTTCCCCCGCCTGCGACGAGTACGACGAGCGCGCCTGCCTGCACCAGCATGCCCGCGGTGATCAGGGGCTTTCGGCCGATGTGATCGGATAGCCAGCCGGTGAAGAGCTGTCCGACGCCCCAGACGGCGGGGTAGACGCCCGCGACGATGCCCACCTCGGAGATCGATGCGCCGTTTGCGGCGAGATAGAGCGGGGCGAGGCCCCATGCCAATGCGTCGTTGAGGTTGTTCACGAGGCCTGCCTGCGAGCATGCGCGCAGCACCGGGTCGCGAACCGTCCCTCTCGTGAGGGCGGCTCGCAGGGAATGCGCCTGCGTGTGGCCGTGGGACCGCTGCTCGGTTGCCACGTGCGCGCCCGTATCGCGAATAAAGAGAACGGAGACAAGGAGCCCGAGCGTTGCGACCACGAGCCCGCCGATCCAGACCACGCTGCGGGGCGCGTATGTGGCGGCGACCGCGCCTGACACGAGCGCCGCGACTGCCACTCCGAGGTAGCCCGCCGATTCGTTGAACCCGAGGGCGAGACCGCGTCTTCTGGGCCCCACGAGATCGATCTTCATCACGACCGTCATCGACCAGGCGAATCCCTGACTGGCTCCGAGGAACAGGTTCGCAACAACGACGAATCCCCAGGTCGGCGCGACGCCGATGAGGAGCGGGACGGGGAGCGCGAGGATCCAGCCCAGGATCAGGAGGCGGCGGCGCCCGACTCGGTCGGCGAGGCCACCGGCCACGAGGTTGGCGAGCGCCTTTGCGAGCCCGAACGCGACAACGAAGGCGAGAATCGCGCTGGTCGACGTGAGGCCGAAATCGTCCTCCCCGACGATCGGGAGGACACTGCGCTCGAGTCCGACCATCGCGCCGACGAGGGCGTTCAGGACGACGAGCAGCGTGAACTGAGAGGCGTTCTCGCGGAGACCCAGCTGGACGGTCACCCTGGTGGGGCGACCTCGTCCTCGTGCGGCCGACAGTCCTCGCAGGCACCCCGAAGGACGACGTCGTGGGCCGCCACGGCGTACCCGCGGCCGTCCGCGACACGGTCGATTGCCGCCTCGAGGCTCGGATCCTCGAACGGCTCGACTTTGCCGCAGTCGTCACAGACGAGGTGGTGGTGATGGTCGCCGCCCTCGTGTGCGGGCTCGAAGCGCGAGATGCCGTCGCCGAGATCGACCCGTTGGACGAGACCGAGGCCATCGAGGCCGTCGAGCGCGCGGTACACGCTCGCGATCCCGACACGGGAGCCGACGGCGCGCAGGCGGTCGTGAACCTCCTGGGCCGACAGGCAGCACCCCTGTCGGCCCAGGAGCTCGACTACGGCTCGCCGCGCACCCCCCCTACGCCCGCTCGACTCTCGCAGGCGTGCGAGCGCACCCTCGGTCCACGCGCTCTCGGGCGTCATCGACGATAATGATACCCGTTCTCAAAGACGTGATACGGTGCGAGCGTGCGCGTGCCGGTGCTACTCGCCGCGACGGTGTGCCTCGTGGGCTGCAGCCGATCGGACAAGCCGGATGATCGGCCATCTCCGTTCATCGTCGCCTCCGTCTATCCACTCGTGTGGGCCGCCGAGGAGATCGGCGGCAAGGTCGGCCTCCGCGTCGTCAACCTGACACGGCCTGGAGCGGAGCCCCACGATGTCGAGCTGTCTCCTCGAGACGTCGAGGCGGTGCGCGATGCGGCTCTCGTCCTCTACGTCGGCGCCGGGTTCCAGCCCGCCGTCGAAGATGCCGTCGAAGGTCGGGAGCGGCGCCCCTCGCTAGACGTTCTCGGCCGCGAGGAGTCCGATCCGCACGTCTGGCTCGACCCGGTCCGTTTCGCAGAGGTCGTCGAGGAGCTCGGGGCTGCGATCGGCTCACCGGTGACGGCACGCGACGTTGCGGGTGCCGTGCGGGACCTCGACTCGGAGTACCGGCGCGGGCTCGCGCAGTGCGAGCGGCGTACGTTGGTCACGAGCCATCGAGCGTTCGGACAGCTTGCCGAGCGTTACGACCTGACGGAGTTGTCGCTCGCTGGACGCTCGCCCGAGGCGGAGCCGAGCCCGCGAGAGCTCGAGAGGCTGATCAACGACGTGCGCGCCTCTGGCGCCACGACCGTATTCGCCGAGCCGCTCGTGTCCGACCGGCTTGCCGAGACCGTCGCGCGGGAGGCGGGCATCGAGGTCGCCGTGCTCGATCCGATCGAGGGGCTGAGTCAGGAGCGGCTCAACGCCGGCGAGGACTACCTCACGGTCATGCGGACGAATCTCGCTGCGCTGCGGAGGGCGCTTGCATGCCGCTAGCTGTCGAGCTCGAGAGCGTCTCCTTCGGGTATCGACCCGGGCAGCGCGTGCTCGAAGGTGTCGAGCTGAAGCTCGGTGAGGGCGAGTTCGTGGCCGTGGCCGGGCCCAACGGCGGAGGCAAGACGACGCTCGTCAGGATCCTCCTCGGGCTCGAGCGACCGTCGGAGGGTCGGGCACTACTCTTCGGCGAGCCGGCGCATCGGTTCTCGCGGCGCCGGACGCTCGGCTACCTCGCGCAGCGATCTGCGCTCGGTGGCGAGGCGCCCGCAACGGTGCGCGAGGTCGTCTCCGCCGGGCGGCTCGCCGCAGGTGGGCTGATCGGCCCCCTTCGCCGACGCGATCGCGAACTCGCGGCGGATGCGATCGCTCGCGTCGGCCTCGCGGATCACGCAGACGCGCCCGTGCGGACGCTCTCCGGCGGGATGCAGCAGCGTGCATTCATTGCGAAGGCGCTCGCCGGCGAGCCCTCGCTCCTCGTTCTCGACGAGCCGACCACCGGGGTCGACGTGGAGTCGCAGGAGTCGCTCGCCGTGCTCCTCGACAGCCTGCACTCCGATCTCGGAGTGACCATCGTGTACGTCTCGCACGAGTTCGGCGCGGTCGAGGGTTTCGTGCAGCGGGTCGTCCTCGTTCGCCGCTCGATCGTCTTCGACGGTGCCCCAGGTGAGCTGCCCGGCATCTGGCACGACCCGTCGCACGTCCATGTTTGAGCTTGAGTTCATGCGGCTCGCGCTCGGCGCGGGCGCGGTCGTCGGAGTCCTCGCGCCCGCCGTCGGGTTCTTCCTCGTCCAGCGACGACAGTCGCTCACGGGAGACGGGATCGGCCACGTCGCGTTTGCCGGGGTGGCGGCGGGAATCCTGCTCGACGTCGCTCCGGTGCTGACCGCGCTCGGCTTCGCCGTCGTCGGCGGAATCGCGATCGAGCTCCTTCGTTCGCGCGGCGGGACGGCCGGCGACCAGGCGCTCGCACTCGTCTTCTATACGGGAATCGCGCTCGGAGTCGTGCTCGTCTCGGCCGCAGGCGCCCTGAACGTGGATCTCTTCCAGTATCTATTCGGCTCGATCCTGACCGTGACGCGCGCGGATCTCGCAGTGATCGCCGTGCTCGGCGCGGCCGGGCTCGCCGTCGTCGGGCTGCTCTACCGACCGCTCGCAGGCGTTGTCATCGACGAGGAGGGCGCGCGTGTCGCGGGCGTCCCCATCGGCTCGCTCAACATCGTCGTCGCCGCACTCGCGGCCGTCACCGTGGCGCTGTCGATGCGCGTTGTGGGGATTCTGCTTGTCGCTGCGCTGATGGTCCTCCCGGTGAGCGCCGCCGAGCGCATCGCCTGGAGCATGCGTTCGACCCTCGTGCTCGCTATGGGCCTCGGTCTCGGCTCGTCGCTCGTCGGACTGACGGTCTCGTACTACGTGGACCTTCCGCCTGGTGGGACGATCGTGCTCGTCGCCGCGGGCGCGTTCGCCGTCTGTGCCGTCGCCGGTTCCCTAAGGGGTCGGTAGAGCGAGATAGGTCTCGCCCCTACGCGGCTACGAGCGCAGCGCCGACGCCGGGCTCGTGGCATCCGCGGCAGCGGGCCTCGTACTGCTCGGCGGCTCCGACGAGGACCGTCTCTCCAGAATACGGAGCCGGGCGACCGTCGACGAGCCGCTGAGTCGTCGTCGCAGGCCCGCCACAGCGATGGCACACGGCTTGAAGCTTGTCGACGAACTCGGCATGCGAGAGAAGCTCGGGAATCGGCCCAAACGGGAGGCGGCGGAAGTCCTGGTCGAGCCCCGCGACGACAACGCGCACGCCGCGGTCGGCGAGCCCGAGCGCGACCGCGACGATGGACGGCTCGAAGAACTGCACCTCGTCGATACCCACCACGTCGAACCCCTCCGCGTGCGCCGAGACCTCGGCGACCGACGACACCGGAACACCGCGCATTCGCGCGCCGGCGTGGCTCACGACATCGGCTACGTCGTACCGGTCGTCGATCCGCGGCTTGAAGATGACGACGCGCTGCCCGGCGATCTCCGCTCGCCGCAACCGCCGGATCATCTCCTCGCTCTTGCCGCTGAACATCGGGCCGCAGATGACCTCGAGCCAGCCGCCTTGCTGCGGGGGGATGCGGATCACGGCGGCGATCCTAGTGAGGAGGTCGGTCATACCTAGAGTGGTGAGAACGCGGCTTCGGCCCTTGCTACACTCTCGCGCGCGCGGCGGCGTAGCTCAGTTGGTTAGAGCAGCGGAATCATAATCCGCGTGTCGCAGGTTCGAGTCCTGCCGCCGCTACTCGAACACCTCTTCTTTCGTCCCACACCACCAGAGAGAAACGAACAATGGCAACCGGAGTCCGAGTCGCGATCACGCTCGCCTGCACCGAGTGCAAGCGGCGGAACTACCAATCGCAGAAGTCGAAGCGGAACTCTCCCGACCGGGTCGAGTTCAAGAAGTACTGCCGCTGGTGCGGTCGGCACACTCCGCATCGGGAGACCAGGTAGTGCTTCGTCCCGGAAGTCGCTTGATGCTCCGGCGCGCGAAAAGCGAGCCAGGCGAGGACGCAGGGAGCGCCCGTACTGGTGAGTACGGGTGCGACCGAGGACGACGCATGGCGACGCTTTGCAGCCGCCCGGAGCGCAAGTCGATTTCCGGGAGGGAGCACTAGACGTGGCTCGCGAGACTCGCAGGCAAAGGCGCGCAGCACGTGCAGCCGGTGGCGACGGAGCGCCGACCTCGCGCCGTAGTCGCGCCGCGCAGGTCCGCCCGTCGCAGCAGCCCGTCAAACAGCAGACCGGACGCAAGGCGGAGCACCAGCGTGGACAGTTCGTGCGCGAGTCTTACGCCGAGCTCCGGAAGGTCGACTGGCCGAGCCGCCGGCAGACGTTCCAGGGGGTCGTCGTCGTGATCATCGCCTGCACGATCGTCGGCGCCTACCTGTGGGGCCTCGATCAGATCTTCCGCCCCTTCGTCGACCGCGTTCTTCTCTAGGAGCTCAGCAGCATGTTCCAGTGGTTCGTGATCAATACCTACTCCGGGCACGAGAACAAGGTGAAAACCAACCTCGAGCACCGCATCGTCTCGCTGAACCAGCAGCCGGCGTTTCGCCGTGTGGTGGTGCCGACCGAGCAGATCATCGAGACCAAGGACGGCCAGAAGGTGCAGACCGAGAAACGCGTGCTTCCGGGCTACGTGCTCGTAAACATGAGCATGTCCGACGAGGCCTGGACCGTGGTCAAGGGCACGCCCGGCGTGACCGGGTTCGTCGGCGCCGGCGCGAAGCCCGTGCCGCTCTCCCAGCCCGAGGTCGACCGAATTCTCCACCACGGCGTCCCCGTGGGCGCACAGGCCACGAAGGCGCAGGTCGAGTTCTCTCTCGGCGAGTCGGTGAAGGTAACGTCGGGGCCCCTCTCGGACTTCGACGGCGAGATCGTCGACGTCAATCCCGACCAGCAAAAGCTGAAGGTGCTCGTCGACATCTTCGAGCGCCAGGTTCCCGTGGAGCTCAGCTTCGACCAGGTGAAGAAGATCGACTGATCCCAACGCGTAGGTGCGAGATATATCTCGCCCTACGAGAAAACGACAATGGCGAAGAAGGTATTGACACTCATCAAGCTCCAGATCCCGGGCGGCCAGGCCAACCCGGCGCCTCCGGTCGGTCCTGCGCTCGGCCAGCACGGGGTCAACATCATGGAGTTCTGCAAGGCCTACAACGCCCAGACAGCGCATGAGAACGGCCGCATCATTCCGGTCGAGATCACGGTCTTCGAGGACCGCTCGTTCACGTTCATCACGAAGACTCCGCCTGCCGCCGTCCTCATCAAGGAGGCGCTCGGGCTCGAATCGGGTTCGGGCGAGCCGAACCGGAACAAGGTCGGCAGGCTCACCCAGGCTCAACTCCGCTCGATTGCCGAGGCGAAGATGCCCGACTTGAACGCGCGCGACGTCGACCAGGCGATGAAGGTGATCGCCGGGACCGCCCGCAGCATGGGCGTGGAGACCGACTGATGAGCAACGCTCGCCCTTGGCTCACGTTCGCCAGCGAAAGGGCGAACGGAAACCATGTTTCCTCCCGCGAAGCTCCCTTCTTGGTCAGAGCGAGCGGAAGCTCCCGGTTCCCGACCCCCGCTCATGGGTTGGTCAACCCATGAGCTCGCATGGGAAGCGGTATCGGGCGGCGCGCGAAGCGATCGATCGCGAGCAGGCGTACACGCCACTCTCGGCGGTCAGGCTCCTCAAGGAATTCGAAGGCGCGAAGTTCGACGAGACCGTGGAGGTGCACTTCCGGCTCGGCCTGAACGTGCGCCACGCCGACCAGCAGCTCCGCGGCACGATCATGCTCCCGCACGGGATCGGCAAGGACGTTCGCGTTGCGGTGTTCGCCGAAGGCGAGAAGGCGCGGGAGGCCGAGGACGCCGGCGCCGACGTCGTCGGGTCCGCGGATCTTGCTGCGAAGATCGAGGAGGGCTTCCTCGAGTTCGATGTCGCAATCGCGACGCCAGATCAGATGAGCGTCGTCGGAAAGCTCGGTCGCGTGCTCGGTCCGCGCGGGCTGATGCCGAACCCGAAGACGGGCACAGTGACGATGGACGTGAGCAAGGCTGTTTCCGACGCGAAAGCCGGAAAGCTCGAGTACCGAACGGACCGAGGCGGCAACGTGCACCTGCCGATCGGAAAGCGCAGCTTCGCAGAGCGTGCGCTGCTCGAGAACTACGCCGCGCTCGTCGAGGAGATCGTGCGCGCGAAGCCGTCGGCCGCGAAGGGCCGCTACATCAAGCAGATCACGCTGACGACGACGATGGGCCCCGGCGTCCACGTCGACTCGACCATCACCCGCGACATCGCTGAGGAGCTGGAGGCGGCTACAGTTTCGAGCTAGCAATCGTCGAATCCCGCCCGAGACAGCCGGCAGGTGCCTGTGGCTCTGAGCCACAAGGACTCGTAGGTCCGGCCGAGGCAGGTCCGTCCGCGCGCATCTGCGCTCGATCGAACCCGCCTCGCGCGGGTTTCGTCATTCAGGAGGACATGACGTGCTGAAAACGGACAAAGAACGGATCGTTAGGGAGCTCGCTGCGGATCTCAGCTCTGCGGAGACGCTCATCGTCGCGGACTACCGCGGCCTGACGAACAGACAGCTGGAGGCGCTACGGGACGAGCTGCTGCAACACGGGGCTCGCTTTCGCATCGTGAAGAACACGTTGACTCGCCGTGCCGCCGAGCAAGCCGGAGCGGACGCCCTCCTCGTGATGCTCGAGGGCCCGACGGCAATCGCATTCATCGAGGCCTCCGGCGACCCGGCAGCTGTCGCCAAGGCGCTTGCCACCACCGCCAAGGCGACGAACGTGCTGACGCTACGGGGAGGAATCCTCGAGGGCAAGACGCTCTCGGGCAGCGAGGTCGACCGGCTCGCAACGCTCCCGCCGCTTGATGTGCTGCGCGCGCAGCTCGTCGGTGCGATCGTGGCGCCACTAACGCAGCTCCTCGGGCTCGTCTCGGCGCCTTTGCGCGATCTGCACGGGCTGATCGACGCTCGCATCAAGCAACTCGAGGAGCAAGGCCAAGTCGTCGAGCCGGCGGCCGAAGCTGCCGGCGTGATCGAGGAAGCGGCCGATGATGAACCCGCGCGCGATACGACCGACGCTGTTGAAGCCGAGGTCGAAACACCTGAAATGAGTCACGAATCAGATCCGGACGATTCTGCGTCAGCAGAATCATCCGCGAAGGAGGAGTAATGGCCACCGAAGTTGCGAAGGTGCTCGACACGCTCGGCAAGATGACCGTGCTCGAGCTCGTCGAGCTCAAGAACGCGATCGAGGAGGAGTGGGGCGTCACCGCCGCCGCTCCCGTTGCAGTTCAAGCGGCTCCCGCCGCCGGCGGTGACGGCGCAGCCGCCGAGGAGGAGAAGAGCTCCTTCGATGTCGTGCTGACCGCGACGGGCGACAAGAAGATCCAGGTGATCAAGGTCGTGCGCGCGGTGACGGGTCTCGGACTCAAGGAGGCGAAGGACCTCGTAGACGGCGCTCCCGGCGCGGTCAAGGAGGGCGCTGCGAAGGAGGAGGCCGAGTCGATCAAGGCCCAGCTCGAGGAGGCCGGCGCAAGCGTCGAGCTGAAGTGAGTGACGGGGTGGGGTCTGGCCGAAGCCAGACCCCACCTCTTCCGTTGCGCGTACGTGGCTTCAGCCAGGTACAGCGGTTGCGTCGTCAGCTATCCTTCGTGGGACGCAATCCACCCGCTCGGAAGGCGGTTGCGGTGGAGTGTGCTCTTGCGGTACTCTTTGCTGTTCCGCCGAGGCCTGTCCGTTTCACCCTGCCCATCCAAGCTCAGCACGCATCTAAGGGAGGCAATAACACTTGAGCAGCGTTGCTGTCGCGCCGCGCGCGCGTAAGAGCTTTTCGCGCCTGAAGCATGTCCTCGACCTCCCCAACCTCATCGACATCCAGAAGGTGTCCTTCAGCTGGTTCATCCAGGACGGCCTTCGCGAGACCATCGATGACATCTCGCCGATCGAGGACTACACGGGGACGCTCGCCGTCGACTTCGGCGAGTACGAGTTCGGAGAGCCGCAGTTCACGATTCAGGAGTGCCGCGAAAAGGACCTGACGTACCAGGTCCCGCTCTCGATCACGGTTCGCTTCGTCAACAAGGAGACCGGCGAGATCCGCGAGCAGCGGGTCTTCATGGGCGACTTCCCGATGATGACCCCGTGGGGCACGTTCATCATCAACGGGACCGAGCGGGTGATCGTCACGCAGCTCGTCCGAAGCCCGGGCGCCTA
>DASTEM010000117.1:0-2012 GCA_035709545.1 Gaiellaceae bacterium
CGGCCGGTCGGGATTGCCGAAGTCGTAGACGTAGATCCAGTCCGAGGGTGCCGGCTTCGCAGCTGCGAGAACTCGAAGGTAGTCGAGCACGGTCGTGAACCGGCCGGAGCCGGGCGGACCGGAGACGAAGAGGTTGAACCCTCGCGTCTGGACGGCGAGCCCGTACTCGAGGGCATCGAGCGCGCGGGGCTGGCCGATCGTCCCGACGAGCGGCTCGACCTCAGCGGTCGACACGAAGTGAAGCTTGCGCGGGTCGAGGCTGCGTCGCAGTCGCTCGGGTCGCAACTCGCTGCGACGCCTCACTGATCGGGGTCGCTCGGAACGGGCGTTGACTGCCACAACCCATCATTCGCGCCGACGCATTCCGAACGCATCGGTACGCACACCGATGTGGGCTACGGCTAACCCGAAGCCGCGTACGCGCAGTACCTCAGTCCTTGTAGCCGAGCCGGCGCAGCAGCGCCTTGCGCTCGACGACATCCTCCGCCGTCTCGACACCCTTCGGCGGGCTCCCATCGACGACGCCGAGAATCGCTCGGCCCCGCTCGGTGATCGCGATGACCACGTCCACGGGGTTGGCCGTGGCGCAGTAGATCCGGCAGATCTCGGGAACCTGCTTCAGCGCATTCAGGACGTTGACCGGAAAGCCCTCGCGCAGGAGCACGACGAGTGAGTGACCGGCTCCGACTGCGAGCGCATTCTGTACAGCGAGCGCCACGAGCTCGTCGTCGTTCCCGGCGCGCCGAACGAGACATGGCCCGGAGGACTCGCAGAAGGCGAGGCCGAAGCGGAGACCTGGCGAGCTCCCTGCCAGAGCTTCGTAAACGTCATCGACTGTCTTGATGAAGTGGGACTGGCCGAGAATGAGGTTGACGTCCTCCGGCTTCTCGATGTGGATGGCGTCGAGCTCCATCGGATCCTCACCAGCGCAGAAGCGCCGCGATCCCCTCGCACGTCGAGAGCGTTCGAGCTGCGTCCCCATCGAGCGGTGTCACGACAGCACCGGTCTCGAGCGCGCGGGCGACGATCGGATCGGTGAGATCCTGCGTTGTCTCGTCGGGGTTTCCGACTGCAAGGATCTCCGCCTCGACGTGGCCCGCGAACGTTCGGCTCGGGTCGATGAGCAGCCGCGCGACGCGCGCCTCGTTGAGGGCGGCCAACACGGGGACGAGCCCACATACCCCGTCGCTCGCCGACATGATGTTCTCCGCCAGGCGGTTGTGCTCGAGGGTAACCATCGTCTCGAGCGCCTTTTCCAGCTGCCCGAGCGCGTCATCTGTACGCAAGCCCTCGAGGTTGGCCCCGATCGTGGTCGTGGTCACGCCGTTCTCGCGGAGCGCGCGGTCGAGGGGGTCGACGGTGCGAGAGTCGCCCGCGAGCACAGCGCGAGTCCAGCTCCGACCCCGCGCGAGCTCGCCGAGCTTCGCCGAAGCGTCGCCGAGCGTGTCGCGATAGGCCGCCGCCAGCCGGCGCGCATAGCGATCGCGCTGCGAGACCGTGTGCTGGCCGCGGAGGGGATTCGCCCTCGACGGTCCCTTCATCTCTGGCCACCAGTCGCCGACCCAGGGCTCGAGCTCGATGCGATCGACTTCAGTCGCCCTGCCGAGCTCGGACTCGAAGAGGACGATCGCGTCTTTCGACGCGACGAGTAGCGCCGCCGGCCTTCCGCGTTCGAGCGGTCGAAACAGCGGAAGCACGTGTGCCACCCGGCCCATCCGGGCGCCTGTGGGTAGCGGTTCGTTGAGGGTGATCTCCCGCCATGCGCCCGACTCGAGGGCGACGTACAACGCGCGCCCGCGGCCGGTCGCCGCCAAGTCGAGCATCTCCGCAACATGCGTAGCGAGCACGTCGAGTGACTTCTGCGGCACCGCCCGTAGCGAGCCGTCCTTCCGTAGCTGTGCGAGATCGTTCTCCACGGCAATCTGCCACGGCGGAGTTCTGCCTTTCCCCGCCCCGGGCTCGATTCCGACCGTAACCGACAGCATTCCGATCGAGTCGCGCACCTCCGCGAC
>DASTEM010000118.1:0-4637 GCA_035709545.1 Gaiellaceae bacterium
CCGAGAAGTCGCGGCAGGACTGGCTCAGATGGAAGGCGCGCCTGAGCCCGAACGACCACGGGCTCGCCCACGACGACGACGTGACGATCAAATTCTCGACGGGGACGATCAACATGAACGCCGTCACGGCCAGCGGCGACATTGGCTCGGTCACGACGACGAGCGGGCTGTCGTGGAAGATTCCTGGCCGCGTGGGAGACTCGCCGATCATCGGGGCGGGGCAGTACTGCGACAACGCCGTCGGGGCGGCCGGATCGACGGGGCGCGGTGAAGCGAACATAAAAGTGTGTGGAGCGTTTCTCACTGTGGAGGGCATGCGGCGCGGGCTCACGCCGCAGCAGGCATGTCTCGAGACGCTTCAGCGTGTCGTGGCGATGACGGAGCGTCGTCTCCTCGGACCAAATGGACGACCGCGGTTCGACGTCAACTTCTACGCGGTGGCGAAGGACGGATCGTACGGGGCCGCGAGCATCTACTCGGGTGGACGCTTCGCCGTCGCTGACGCCAAGGGCGCGCGCCTCGAGGACTCCGCGTTCCTGTTCAAGCGGGAGGAGCGCCCGCGAGGGTGAGCACGTGGCTTCACGAACGATCTTCTGGGATGTCGACACTCAATTCGATTTCATGGATCCGTCGGGCAAGCTCTACGTGCCCGACGCGGAGCTCATCAAGCCGAACCTGAAACGCCTCACCGATTACGCGCACGAGCGCGGAATCCGGATCGTCGCCAGCGCCGATGATCACGAGTCCGGCCACCGTGAGCTTTCGGAGACGCCGGATTTTCACGACACGTTCCCGGAGCACTGTATGCGCGGCACTCCGGGGGCGGCGAAGGTCCCCGAGACCGCGCTCTCCGCTCCGGTGATCGTCGAGCCGTCGCCGACGCCGCGCGACGAGCTAGCCCGGCTGCTGCGCACCCGCGACGGTGACGTGCTCATCCGGAAGCACTGGTTCGACGTCTTCACCAACCCGAATGCGGACGTCGTAGTCGATACGCTGGCGCCGACGGATGTCGTCGTCTATGGCGTAGCACTCGACGTGTGCAATCGTTATGCGATCGAAGGACTCCTCGCGCGCGGGATCCCCCGCATTCACGCGGTAACCGACGCGACGAAGCCGATCCACGCGCACACGGTGGAGGCGCTGCTCGAATCGTGGCGGAAGAGCGGCGTGAGACTGGTGACGACGGAGCAAGTCGTGACAGCGGGGATCGGTTGTTAGGCGCGGGGTAACCCTCAGCCCTCCTCCTTCGACGCCGGCGTATCCTTCAACGCCCTCGCCAGTTGTCGTTCGAGCATCCCTGGCGACACGTCCGCGACCTCCTCGTTCGGGAGGTCGTACTGCCATTCCTCCCCCGCGTCGTTCACGAACGCGCGGACCTGCGTCTCCTCCAGGCCGTGTCCCCGGCGATCGCCGCGCCGCCGATCGTAGACGAGCCACTCGGCGCCCTCACGATCGCGGAAAATGACGGTCCCGCCCACGCCCTCCCGAGCCGACGGGCGGCGACGGTCGCGACCGGATCGCATGGTCTCGGGCGCGATCGCTTCCTGAACGACCCGCTTCAAAGTCGCCCGGTCCACCGGCATCACGAATGACGACACGCGGCGCTCGGCTGCAAGCGCACGCACTTCGGCTGTGGCGTCCGGTGGACCGAAGAGCACAATCGGCGTTCCCTTCGCCCGTGCGTGAAAGACGTCGGAGCGCGCCGTCTCGAGAGACAGCTCGAGCAGGACGACGAGCGCCGGCCGAGCCCGGCGTACAGCCTCCTCGGGCGACTCCTCGGGTCGCGGGAAAACAGGCTCATACGAGTCGAGCTCGAGTAGCATGCCAACGAGCGCAGCCACGAGGGGATCGCGAGCGAGGATCAGAATTCTCGTCGTGGCTGCTGAAATGGGAGTTGTCCCCTGAGAGTGTGCGTCACTGAAACGACATGGCGCTCTGCAACCGGCACGCCGCCAATGGTTTGACTCGTCAGGAGCGGGGGTGTATGATCCCTTGCCGCGCCTTCACGACGATGTGAGGCGACCGCGGTGGTCTGCCATCATCCTCCGCCGCAATGAATGCGCCTGACCCTCTGAAGCCGGGGCCCCGCTCGCTAAGTGAGCCTACTCTCGATCGAGTCAGGCGGGCAATTCAGGAGCGCCGCGAGACGCCGGCGGCCGGCGACCAGGCCCTGCACGCCGCGCTGAAGAGCG
This sequence comes from Gaiellaceae bacterium, assembly GCA_035709545.1. GTDB lineage: Bacteria > Actinomycetota > Thermoleophilia > Gaiellales > Gaiellaceae > GMQP-bins7. The sequence goes on from DASTEM010000118.1 coordinate 2,193, forward strand.
TCGCAGCGGAGGCGCGCGAACGATCGCTCCGCCCCGAGGAGCTCATCGTCATCCTCAAGCAGGTCGTCGAAGAGCTTCCAGGCGCTCGCGCGAGCTCCATCGAGGAGCGGCGGCTGCGCGAATGGATCGTGACGACCTGTATCAGCGCGTATTTCGAGGACCGGTAAGGGCTCTGGCGGGCCTCAGACGTCGACGGGCTCCGGCTCGTCCGGAACAATATCCACAGCCTGCTCTCCAGGATCCGCCTTCGCGAGAAGCTCGGCCAGTGACGACGCTTCCCGGTCGGTTCGGAAAGTCGAGACGAGGCGCGAGAGCTGCTGAGAGGCGTTCGCGAGCATGGAGGCGGCACCGGCGATTTCCTGCGTGCTCGCGCTCTGCTCCTGGCTCGACGCCGCGACCTGCTCCATCGCCGACGCGAACGCGTCCGTTCCGCGCGCGATCGCATCGATGCGTGTCGTCATCTCTCCGACGAGTGTGTTCGACTCACCCACCGATTGCTCGATGGTCGCCGCCCACGCCTCCGCCTCGGCGACGGCGCGCTCGATCTGCTCGAACGACGCCATCGCGTGCTGCGTCGCTGCCTGCACCCCGGTCGCCGTCTGCATCGTGCGCTGACTCGACGCGCGCGACTCGTCGACGCGTGCCAGCACTTCGGCGACGATCGCTTCGGTGCGCTCCGAGGCATCGGTCGAGGTCGCGGCCAACTTTCGAATCTCGCTCGCCACGACGGCGAACCCCTCACCGTGCTCGCCCGCCCGAGCGGCTTCCATCGATGCGTTGAGCGCGAGGAGCTTCGACTGCTTCGCGAGCCGTCGCACCAGCGTGACGAACGCGCGGATCTCCTCGCTCGCCCGCACGAGCGCATCGGACGCCGCCGCTCCGGCCTGAGCGTCGGTCAGGAGCGTCGTTAGGGCCGTCGAGCCCTCGTCGAGGCGCTGACGGTTCTCCGACGCCAGCTGCCGGAGGCGCAGATTGCGCTCGACGCCATCGCGCGCGCCGGCAGTCAGCCGTTTGGAGATCTCCATCAGCCGTGCCGCATCGGCGGCGAGCCGCTGCGTCGTCTGGGCCATCTCGCTCGATTGGTGACTGAGGTCGTTGGACGTCTGCGCCATTTCCGAGGCCGAAGCCGACATCTGCTCCGAGCCGGCGGTGATTTCGGCCGCCATCGCCGCCGTCTCGTGCGCGGCGGCACGAATCGCCGAGACGAGGCGGCGCAGCTCCACCACCATCGTGTCCACCGCGCGGCTGAGACGGCCGATCTCATCGCTTTCGTCAGATGCGTACACCGGAGTACTCAGGTCGCCCGATGCCACCTGCTCGGCCGTGGTGGCGAGAGCGGAAGCGGGCTCGCTCACGCGACGGGCGACGAACGAGTTCAGCCAGGCCATCGAACCGAGAATGACCAGGAACAGGACCACGGTGAGACCGAGCGTCACCAGCTGGATGCGATTCAGCCTCGCGTCGGCGAGCGATTCCGACAGGTGTCCGACGACGCGCCATTTCCCATTGTTCGCCAACGACACCGCGGCACGTTCGCGGTCGTCGGTGGATCGCAGCGTCATCAGGCCCGAGGCTCGAGATTCGAGCCCATGTAGCCCCTCGAGGGGACGCATCCTCGCGGCGCTCCCTGACGCCGCGAGCACGAGCCCCTGGCTCTCGAGCAGCTCGACGCTGAAGCCGCCATCGGCGGCGACGCGCATCAGCTCCTGGTCCACACCCCGCAGGCCGAAGACCACTTTCAGTGCGCCTAACGGCGGGCCGTCGGCCGACTCGCGAATGACACCGGTCATCGAGATCGAGACCGAGCGCGCCGAAGAATCGTACGAGGCCTCGGTCACAGTGGCGCCGTCGCGCATTGCCTGCTGCCACCAGTCCTCGTCCGCCTGGACGAAGTCCGACGTGCGCCCGGTGGTCACCGCGTTGAAGCCATGCGAATCGGTGAGGATGATCTCGGCGATGTCGCCGGTGCTCCGGAGCTGCCGCAGGTACGCACGCAGTCGGGTGTCGATCTCGAGACTCCGGCTCGCATCGAACCGGGCTTCGAGCTCGGCGATCGATCGTCTCGGAAGCCCCTCCCGTCGCGAGTAGGTTGTCGCCGCGCGAGCGGCGTCGACGATCGCCGGCGATGAAGCGAGGACCGAGACCAGTCGCTCGTGGTCGCCCAGATAGCGGTCGACTCGAAGTGCGGCCCTGGCCACGGCGTCACTGAGCTGGTGATCCACCCGCGCGCGCTCGTCCTTTCCGATCCATCGCGCCACCGGCCACGCGATGAGAGTCAGCGCCACGAGCGAGACCGCACCGACGCCGAGCACGAGGCGGGTGTGGAATGTCCGCTTGTCCTCGCCTTCGAGGAGATCGGGATCCGCGGGGAGATTCTGGGTGCGGCTCATCAATCGCTTGTCTGAGCGGTCTCTGCTGCTAAATTGCAATTAGGCAAGCGCTTGC
>DASTEM010000119.1:0-3071 GCA_035709545.1 Gaiellaceae bacterium
GCTGCGTTTAGAAGTCTGCGCATTCCTTCCCTTCCTTTCCCTTGCGGTGCGAGCGAACGGCTGGGAGCTTACTACCCGCCATATCCTCAGACGACGAGCGGCGCCGAATGTTCGGCGCCGCTCGCGTGATTCATCTGATACGAGGGGCAAGCGGGAAGCCCGGGCGGAAGGCCTACGAGGTCTGCGTCAGGCCGCGAGGCCGGCCAGATCGCGTCAGGCCGCCAGGCCTGCCAAGTCACGTAGCGCCTCGAGGCGCTTGAGCGCCTGCCCCTCGAGCTGGCGAACGCGCTCGCGCGTCAGGTCGAGCTCGTGGCCGATCGCCTCGAGCGTCCACGGCTCGCCCTCGAACCCGAAGCGCAGCTCGAGGATCCGCCGCTCGCGCTCGGGAAGAGCGTCGAGCGCGCGCCGGATGCTCTGGCGGCGGAGCGATTCCTCGGCCTCGTCGAACGGGTCGACCGCCTCGCGGTCGGCGAAGAGATCGCCGAGCTCACCCTCGTCGTCGGCGCCCACCGTCTGGTTGAGCGAGACCGACGCGTGGGCGGCTCCGAGCGCCTCGTCGACGTGCTGGATCGGGAGGCCGGTCGCCTCGGCGAGCTCCTGCTTCGTCGCCTCGCGCCCGAGCTCGACTTCGAGCCGGCGTGCGGCGCGCGACAGCTTCTGCTGACGCTCGACAACGTGCACGGGCACGCGGATCGTCCGCGCATGATTCGCGACGGCGCGCTGCACCGACTGGCGGATCCACCAGGTCGCATACGTCGAGAACTTGAAGCCGCGCCGCCAGTCGAACTTCTCGACAGCGCGGTTCAGGCCCAGGGTGCCCTCCTGGATGAGATCGAGGAACGGAACGCCGAGACCGCGATAGCCCTTCGCGATGGAGACGACGAGACGGAGGTTCGACTCGATCATCACGCGCTTCGCCACGGGGTCACCGCGCTCGATCCGCTTGGCGAGCGAGACCTCCTCCGCGGCCGTCAGGAGCTTGTGGCGGCCAACATCGGCGAGGAAGAGCTGGAGACTGTCGGCCGCGCCGGACACGGCCCCCGCCTCATACTGCTTCGCGGCAGCTTCCTCCTTCTCGGTGTCGACGTCGGGCTGCGTGATCTCGATGTTGTGAGCCTCGAGCTCGCGCTGGAGCAGCTCGGCGTCATCCTCGCCGTTGTCGTGCTCGAGCACGAACGCCTCGAGCTCGGGAGCTTCAAGCTGGCCCCCGTGCTCCTCGGCGCGCTCGATCAGAGTCTTCACGTGCTCCGACTCGAATAGTTCGATGAGCTGGTTCTGCGTCAAGTTCGTGTTTCAGTCCTTTCGAGTGACAAACTTCGTGATTCTACGGCGGCTTTTTCTCAATTTCCAGCGTGATCGTTCCGGCACTGTGTGTCACAAGCTCGTAACGCTCGCAGCCCTATCTCATATTCCGCTTCAAATAGCCAAGCGGTTCACGGCGACGAACGCTAGAGAGCCCGTAGGCGCACTTCTTCCTGAGACGCTTTCCGCCCCAGGCAAGTTAGATCATGACTGCTCGGGCGGACGGCGAAAACCCCCCTCACAGAGGCTTTACGCGCTCTTAGCGCGTCTTTCTGCGAGCAACTCGCTTGCTCGTTCGAGGGTCACGCCCTCCGGAGTGTCGCCGCGGCGGAGGCTAGCGTTGGTTTCGCCGTCCGTGACGTATGGCCCGAAGCGCCCGTCACGCACGACGATCGGGCGTCCGCTGGCCGGATCCGCGCCAAGCTCCTTGAGCGGGCCGCGTGCCGCGGTTCTCCCTCCACGACGGCGCGGTGGCTGCGCGAAGAGAGCGAGCGCCTGCTCGAGAGTCACCGTGAAGAGCTGTTCCTCGGCCTCGAGGGAACGCGACTCGGTTCCTCTCTTGACGTAGGGGCCGTAGCGGCCGTTCTGTGCCGTGATCTGCTCTCCGTCGACCTCGCCCACGACGCGCGGAAGCGAGAGAAGCCTGAGCGCGTCGTCGAGCGAGACGGACTCGGGCGACATCGTCGTGAAAAGCGAGGCTGTCCTCGGCTTGTCCTTCGTTCCCTCGGGCAGTGCCTCGGTGACGTACGGGCCGTAGCGGCCTGTGCGGACGACCAGCTCGTGCCCGCTGTCCGGATCCGTCCCCAACGAGCGGCTGTCCGGCTGCGAGAGGAGCTCCGAGACCTTCGTTGTAGTCAGCTCGTCGGGCGCGATGTCGGCGGGAAGGCTGGCGCGCTGGTCCCCGAGCTCGAGGTACGGCCCGTAACGGCCCACGCGGACGACCGCCTCGCTACCCGGGATCGCGATCGAGTTCACGGCACGCGCGTCGATCTCGTCGAGATGGTCGGTGACGAGGTGGTGGAGGCCGGGGTCGCCGCCGTCGCCGAAGTAGAACTTCCTGAGCCAGTCGACGCGCTCTTCGCTGCCCGCTGCGATGCGGTCGAGATCGTTCTCCATTCGGGCTGTGAAGTCGAAGTCCACGAGCTGCTCGAAGTGGCGTTCGAGCAGATTGACGACCGCGAACGCAACGAACGTCGGGACGAGCGCCGTGCCCTTCTTGAAGACGTATCCGCGATCGACGATCGTCGAGAGAATCGCTGCGTACGTCGACGGCCGGCCGATGCCGCGATCCTCGAGCGCCTTCACGAGCGTGGGCTCGGTGTAGCGCGCGGGCGGAACCGTCGCGTGTCCTTCGGGCTCGAGCTGGACGATCGAGACGCCTTGACCGACCGCGAGGTGCGGAAGGACGCGCTCCTCGTCGTCGGCGGGCTCGTCGCGGCCCGGCTCGTACGCCGCGAGGAAGCCGCGAAACGTGATCACGGTTCCCGAGGCCCCGAACTCCGCGTCCTCGCCCGCTGAGCTCGTCGCCGCGATTCGCAGCGACACGGTCTGACCTCGGGCGTCCTCCATCTGCGACGCGAGCGTCCTCTTCCAGATGAGGTCGTAGAGCGCGTGCTCGTCGCGTCCGAGCTCTCCTGGGACCTCTTTCGGCGTGCGGAACTCGTCGCCTGCAGGCCGGACCGCCTCGTGCGCTTCCTGAGCATTCGCGACCGCGCGCCCGTACCGGCGCGGCTTCTCGGGGCCGTACTCGGGGCCGAAGAGAGCGCGAA
>DASTEM010000120.1:0-10557 GCA_035709545.1 Gaiellaceae bacterium
CTCGCGACCCGGATTACGAGGTACGCGAGCGGCAGCAGCAAGAGTGAGACGACGATGCCTGCCGTGACGACGAGTGCGAGCGGGCCCTGGCTCCCCGCTCTCCGGCTCACGTCAGATAGCCGGTTTCGCGGAGCAGCTCGATCGTTGCCTCGTGCTCCGCACCGAGTGTCGAGAGGTCGACGTCGGGCCCGCGGAGCTCGGCGAGTGGAGGCAATCCCTTCGTGGGCTCGATTCCTGCGATAAGCGGATATTCGGCCTCCTCGGCCTCGTCCACATAGAACCGCTGAGCCTCGTCGGAGAGGAGGAATGCGACGAACCGATCGGCGTCCTCGGCTTGATCGGAGCTTGCAAGCACACCCGCCCCGGCCACGCTCACGAGAGCTCCCGGGTCGCCGGCCTCCAGGAAGTGGTTCTCGACCGCCGCTTTCGGCTGCTCCTGCTTGACCAGGTACAGGTAGTAGTGGTTGACGAGCCCGAGCTCGATCTCACCGGCTGCAACGGCCTCGACGATCGGCGTGTTCTTCTCGTATTCCCGGACCTCGTTTGCCCTCAGATCGACGAGCCACTGTCGTGTCACTCCCTCGCCGGCAGTCAGGCGCATCGCGGTCACGAAGGCCTGGAACGACGCGTTGGTGGGCGCGACGCCGACCTTGCCCCGCCACTTCGGGTCGGCGAGGTCGAACACCGAGTCGGGCACGTCGTCCTCGGTGAGCGCCTCGGTGTTGTATGCGACGACGCGCGAGCGCCCCGAAGTCCCTACCCAGCGGCCGGCCGCGTCCCGATACTGCGCGTCGACCAGCTCGAGGGTGCTTGCCGGAAGCTCCGACAGCTGTCGCTCCACCGAGCCGAGGGAGCCCGGGTCCTGGGCGAAGAACACGTCTGCAGGAGAGTTTTCGCCCTCCTCCGCGATGGTTGCCGCGAGTTCGGCGCTGTCGCCGTAGCGAACCTCGACGTCGATGCCTGTCGCGTCGGTGAACATCCCGAAGAGGGGTGCAACGAGCTCCTCCTCTCGACCCGAGTAGACGGTGAGCGGGTCGTTCGAGTCTCCTCCACATCCCGCCGTCACAATCGCGAGCAGAGCTACCACGAGCGCTGTCGTTTTCAATGCGTCCTCCGCGTAAGGATTACCGTAGCCACAATGTAAGGGTTACCTTACACAGATGGAAAAGAGTAACCCGTTCTCAGTCGAACACGAGCACGCGGCCCTCATGGAGCCTGATCGAGACCCGCGCCCCCAGCGGTACCACCTCGGTCGACGGGCGATGCGAAACGAGCTCGACGCCGTCGAGTCGAACGCGGTAGAAGACGTCGTGCCCGCGGAACTCCCGGCCGACGACCTCTCCGGAGCCGTCGGGATCCGGCTCGAGCTCGAGGAGCTCGGGACGTACGAGGACCTTCGCCTCGTGAGCTGACGACGAGCCGTTCGCGGAGAACCCGCCGATCGGCGTTACCACGCGCCCATCGACGACCTGTCCCACGAGCACGTTCCCGGCTCCCACGAACTCCGCGGCCCAGCGGGACGCGGGCGCGAAGTAGAGCTCCTCGGACGTTCCCTCTTGGACAATGGTGCCGTCGCGCATGAGCGCAACGCGGTCGGCGAGCGAGAACGCCTCTTCGCGATCGTGCGTCACGAGGACGACCGTGATGCCGAGCGGACGGATGATCTCGGTCACCTCCGAGCGAAGCGACTCGCGCAAGAACGGATCGACGTTCGACCACGGCTCGTCTAGGAGGAGGACCTCCGGAGCCGGGGCGAGCGCTCGCGCGACGGCGACGCGCTGCTGCTGGCCTCCGGACAGCTCGTGCGGGTACCGGCCGCCGAGCCCGCTGAGCCCGACGACGTCGAGGAGCTCTGGGACGCGACTCGATCGAACACGACGCGGCAGCCCGAAGCCGACGTTTGCCGTGACCGTGAGATGCGGGAAGAGGGCGTAATCCTGGAAGACCATGCCGACCCTGCGGCGCTCCGGCGGCGTCCAGGCGCCCCGGCCCGCGACTGTCCGCCCGTCGACTTCAACAGCTCCGGCGTCGGGCCGTTCGAAACCTGCGATGAGCCGCAGGAGTGTCGTCTTCCCGCAGCCTGATGGGCCTAGTAGCGCGACGACCTCGCCGCGATCGACGCAGAGCGACGCATCGTTGACCGCGCGTGCGTCGCCGAAGTGTTTGGTCGCGCCCTTGAGGCGGATCATCGAACATTTCATGTAAGGGAAACCTTACACCCCTCGGCCGCGGGCTGGAACAAACGTGACACGGTCATCCGAGCGCGAGGTTGCCGGCCGTGAGTGCGGCTACGCTCGCCCTCGTGCCTCTCGCAGAGATCTACCCGCTCGTCACGGCTCGGGCTCTGGCCCGCGCGTTCACGTACCAGGTCGGTGACGATGTCGATCGGGGCGCCGTCGTCTCTGTCGGATTCGGCGGGCGGCGTATTCGAGGCATCGTGGTCGACACGAACGTGGCGGCTCCCGCGGGAGTCGAGATCGCCGATGCCGGGCCCGTACTCGATCGGATTCCGGCCGCTCTCGTCGAGCTCGCGCTCTGGCTCGCCGACTACTACGGATCGACGCCGGCCCGCACGCTCGCGCTCGTGGCGCCGTTCGCCCGAGCCCGTCGCGGTGAGCGGCGAGCGCCCGCCTGGGTAGACGCGCTTCGCGGTGAGCCCGAGCCCGCGGAGCTGACTGGAGCTCAGCGTGAAGCGATCGCGCGCATCGTCGCTGCGCTCGACTCGGGAGGAGGCCATGTGCTGCTGCACGGCCCGACGGGGAGTGGCAAGACCGAGGTCTACCTTCAGGCGTGCGCTGCCGCCCTCGAGCGCGGCCGCGGAGCGATCGTGCTCGTCCCGGAGATCGCGTTGACGCCACAGGCGGTCGGCCGGTTCGGCGCGCGCTTCGGAGAGACCGTCGCCGTTCTTCATTCCGCGCTCACTGATGCCGAGCGTCGGGACGAGCGCGAACGGATAACGACCGGCGAAGCCCGCGTCGTCGTCGGGGCGCGCTCGGCGATCTTCGCCCCCGTGCGTGACCTCGGGCTGATCGTCGTCGACGAGGAGCATGACGCGTCGTTCAAGCAGGAGTCGGATCCCCGCTACGACGCTCGCACGGTCGCGGCCAAGCGCGCAGCGCTCGAAGGAGCGGTCGCGGTCTACGGCAGCGCAACCCCGCGTGTCGAGAGCTGGGCTCGGCTCGACCGGCTCGAGCTACCGGTACGCATCGGCGCGCCTCTTCCGTCCGTGCGTCTCGTCGACTTGCGACGCGAGGCGGGATATCCGCTCTCGGCGCCTCTCCTCGCCGAGCTGGCCGCAGTCGCCGAGCACGGCGGCCGCGCGATCCTGCTTCTCAACAGGCGCGGCATCTCGGGCGCGATCCACTGCCGCGCGTGTGGGAGCACGCGCCGGTGCCGGAGTTGCGACATCGCGCTGACGCTGCACGCGGACGGGCGGTTGCACTGTCATCACTGCGGCTACTCGACCGAGCTTCCCGCGGCGTGCCCGGAGTGCGGATCGGTCGAGCTCGCGCGCATCGGCGCTGGGACTCAGCGCTTGGAGGCCGAGCTCGAGCGCAAAGTGCCCGGGTTGGAGCGGATCCGGCTCGACGCAGATACCGCCTCTCGCTCGGGAGCGCTTCGCGAGGCGCTCGAGCGATTCTCGTCAGCTCGAGCGGCGGCGCTGATCGGGACGCAGATGGTCGCGAAGGGGCACCACTTTCCCGGAGTCTCGGTCGCGGCTGTCGTGGATGCGGACGCGGGCCTCTCGTTTCCCGACTTCCGCGCGGAGGAGAGGACGTTCCAGCTCGTCACTCAGCTTGCCGGACGCAGCGGCCGCGATGCACCCGGGAAGGTGATCGTGCAGACCTTCCAGCCCGACGCGGTCCCGTTCACCTATGCCGTCCGCCACGACGTCGACGGCTTCCTCGCGCGCGAGCTCGAGCGTCGCCGAGAGCTCGACTACCCGCCTTTTCACAATCTTGTTGCACTTGTCGTTTCGGGATCGGAGCCTGACGCTCCACTCAAAGTGCTTGCGGAGCTGCGCGTCGCTCTCGCGCTGCCTGGCGTCCGGCTGCTAGGGCCGGCGTCGCTCCTTCGCCTGCGAGGGCGCTATCGCGCTCAGCTGCTGGCAAAGACGAGGTCTCCGCGTGCCTTCGCGACGCGTGCCGCGGCGCTTCTCACGGCCGCCGCTCCGGCGATGCGCCGCGACGGTCTGAGCGCCGTCGTCGACGTCGATCCGCAGTCGCTCTAGCTCGATCGAGATACGGCCGTATCGGCCAGCACTGTCGTTTCCGGCCGATTGCGCCGCTCGGTCGCGCCGGATAGACCAAGCGCTACCCAAGAAAGGAGATCAGATGAAACGACTTGCCGTTGTCGCTGTCCTGTTGCTCGTCTCGCTCATGGTGGTCTCGTCGGCGGTCGCGGCCATCTATGCCGGGCCGAGGCAGTGGTACGCGGGTCAGACCGCCAGCACCGCCTTCAGCCCCAGTTGGATTCGGAACGCGTTCAGCACATCCGGGTCGGGCTTCGACAAGACCGTGACCTTCATCGACAACGTGTCTTACAGCTGGCACAACACAGTGCGAAACACCTCAAGTTGGACGGAGACCTATGCGCCCTACTCGCCCTTCCGTGTGATCACGGACAAGGGGCATTGCAAGGCAAACGTCGGGTACTTCTGGGGAAGCTGCTCCATTTACTAGCGAAAGGAGACGTGCAGTGAAGCTCATCACCAGGCGCTGGGCAGTTCTCGGCGCGACTGCGATTCTGGCGGCCTCCATCACGGCAGGCGGCGTGATCGCAGCGCAGCTCACGACGTTCGAGAACCCCGATCGGCTGGCCAAGGCGATCGAGAAGGATCCACTCGTGCTCGCAGCCGACATCCCGGCGGCGGGTGGCGCCGCACGTCACTCGGTGTTGGTGCAGGAGACTTCGACAGGGCACATTTGCCTCTGGGATGTTCCTTCCGCCACTCCGGGACTGAAACAAGGGGGTTGCAACTCGGCGGACGACCCGCTCGCCGGCCGGCCGTTGTCGGTGAGCTTTTCCTACGACGGCGGTCCGGCTATGGCGACAGTGCGGGACGCCCGCCTGATCGGACTTACGACTGCGAACGTGGCGACCGTCGAGGTTGTCATGAACGACGGAACTCGCCGCCCCATGCGTCTCGAGCAGGCGCGCGTCGGCGGAGCCGAGTATTTCGCGTTCGGATATCGCTTCAAGGCGGGCGATCTTCGCCGCGGTATCGGGCCGGTCGCGGTCGTCGCCTTCGATGACTCAGGTGTCGAGATCGACCGGCAAACGACGGGGTTCACCGGGTAGCGCAACGGCCCTGGCGCGGCGGGCTAGACTCGCCGCGCGATGGCCGACCACGAGCACGAGCACGACCACGAGCACGATGACGAGGAGCTGGAGCGGGAAGCGCGGCGACTCGTCGCGCTTTCTCGTATCCGTCAGTACGGCGACGGCGTGCTGCGCATGAAGGCCCGCGAGGTCGACCGCTTCGACGACGACCTCGGACGGCTCGTCGAGCGGATGACGGCGCTCATGCACGGGGCGAACGGCGTCGGGCTCGCAGCAAACCAGGTCGGAGTGCTCAGCCGCCTCTTCGTCTTCGTCGACGAAGGCGAGGATCGCGTGCTGGTAAACCCGGCGATCACAAAGCGCTCCTCCGAAACCGAAGTCGACGACGAAGGCTGTCTCTCGTTGCGTGACGTTCTCGTGCCGGTCGAGCGTTCGAAAGCGGTCACGATCGAGGGGCTCGATGCGTCGGGCGAGAGGATCGAGCTCGAGCTCGAAATACCGGCGGCGCGCGTCGTCCAGCATGAGCTCGACCACCTGGACGGCGTCCTCATCATCGACCGCACCGACGCCGAGTCGCGACGCGCCGCGCTCGCGAAGCTGAGGCCGCAGCCCGTCCTCGGCGCGCGGTGACGTCGCGCATCGCGGTCGCCGCCACGGCGCCGTTCGGCGCAGACGTGTTGGAGCGGCTGGCTGCGCGACACGAGATCAGCTGCCTTCTGACGCGGCCCGATGCTCCCGCCGGCCGTGGCCGCCGACCCACGTCGCCTCCGGCCAAGACCGTCGCCGAGCGACTCGGCATTCCGGTACTCCAGCCCGAGCGACTGGTGCCCGGTCTCGATCTCGGAGCCGCGACAGTGGTGGCAGTCGCGTACGGGCTGATCGTTCCCGAGGCCGTGCTCGGAGAGCGGCTGTGGCTCAACGTGCACCCTTCGCTTCTTCCGCGCTGGCGGGGCGCCGCGCCCGTCGAACGCGCGCTCATGTCGGGGGACACAGAGACGGGGGTCACGATCATCAAGCTCGTGAAAGAGCTCGACGCGGGGCCGATCGCCGCGCAGCGGGCCTTCCCGATCGATGCCGATGACGACGCGGGCGACATTTTCGCGAAGGCTGCCCTCGTTGCAGTCGAACTGCTCGACGAGCTGCTCGCCGACGATGCGCCGACCTTCCGAGATCAGAGCGGGGAGGCCTCCTATGCCGAGAAAGTCACCGCAGCGGACCGTACTCTCGATCTCGCGAGGCCTGCATCCGAGCTTGTGAATGTCGTTCGGGCTCTTTCCCCGCACATCGGAGCGCGCGCGGAGCTGAAGGAACGCAGCGTCACGGTCTGGCGAGCCCGCATCGACGATGACGGGGTCTTCGTCCCCGTCGAGGTTCAGCCCGACGGCGGAAAGTGGATGAGCTACGAGGCCTGGCTGCGTGGCCTGCGCCCGTAGCAGCGCCGCGCGGCCTGTGTGTGGGCTCACGCCGCTCTGATTGCCGTCGCTACCTCGATCGACCAGCTCGACCAGCAGTTCCGCTCGTCCCATCCCCATGCCAGGGCATGCGCAACACCCCACGCGACGAGCCGCTCTCGGTCGAGGCCGAGCTCGGCCAGCGCGTCGAGCCACCGCCTCACGGGCCGAGTGGAGTCGGAGCCGACTGCGTTTCGTAGCAGCCCGACGCCGTCGAGCTCGCGCTCGCCCACGAGGGGCTTCGGGTCGATGACGAGCCACGGCTGGCGCTCGGCCCGCAAGACATTGCCACCGTGGAGATCCTGGTTTACGAGGTGTGAGGCACGCGGATCCGCGCTCTCAAAGACGTCGATCGCGAAGTCGAGCAGCGACCGCTCAAAAGGCTTGCCTCCGAGCCGGTAGCGGCTCGGCAGCTCTCCAGCCCAGCGCCTCGCCTCCTCGGCAAGAAGCCTGAAGGGATGCGGACTGCGCGGCTCGAGCGACAGACGAGGGAGAAGCTCGGCAACCACGGTCGTCTCGTCGACCGAAGCTTCGCGCAGGCGTGTTCCGGGGCGGCAGCGCTCGCACAGGAGCGCCCGTCGCGCGTCATCTCGAGCCAGTAGCCGGACGGCTCCTCGGCCCTCCCAGCGCGCCAGCGCCTCGGCTTCGTGGTCGGCCTCGAAATGCGACGGCGCGTTCAGCTTGAGTACCGCCTTACCGGCCGGGAGGACGAGTGCGTGCGGCGTGTCGATCGGCGTCTCGAGGCTGAGTCCCCACATCTCGGCGCACTCCGCGGCGAGGTTCGGGAGCGACGCGAGCCATTCCGGCTCGTGGCGCCACTCTGCGCTGAGAGCATCGGGCACGCGCATTCGCCGAGAGTACGCGGCGCGGTCGTAGGATCAGCCGCGTGGAGCCACGTTTTCTCGAACTAGCGCTCGAGCTCGCGGAGCGAGGGAGGGGCACGACACACCCGAACCCGGTCGTGGGCGCGGTCGTCGTCCACGATGGCGACGTCGTCGGTGAGGGCTGGCACGAGCTGAAGGGTGGGCCGCATGCGGAGATCGTCGCGCTGGACGCTGCTGGTGAGCGCGCCCGCGGCGCCACCGTCTACGTCACGCTCGAGCCTTGCGTGCACCACGGGACGACTCCCCCGTGCGCTGATGTGCTCGTCGAAGCGGGCGTCGCGCGCGTCGTGGCCGGGCAGCTCGATCCACATCCCGATCACGGCGGCGGGCTCGAGCGCCTCCGCGAGGCGGGGGTCGAGGTCGAGCTTGCCGACGGAGCGCTCGCGTTTCGCAGCCGGCAGCAGATCGAGGAATGGCGGACGTGGGTCACGCTCGGCCGGCCGTTCGTGACGTACAAGGTCGCCGTCACCCTCGACGGGCGCACGACCGTGCCCGGTGCTCGCTGGGTCAGCGGTGAGGAGTCGCGCCGCCTCGTCCACGTGCTTCGAGCGCAGTCCGATGCCGTTGCCGTCGGCATGGGCACGGTGCGCTGGGACAACCCGCGACTCGACGCGCGCGACGTCCCAGTCCTCCGACAGCCGCGCCGGCTCGCTTTCGGCAAAGGCCCGCTGCCCGAGGGATCAGAGCTCGAGCTTCGGTCGGCGACCCTGCGCGAAGAGCTGGGCGCGCTCGGCGCCGACGGCGTGCAGTCGCTGCTGCTCGAAGGAGGCCCGACTCTCGCTGCGGCATTCCTCGAGCAGAACCTCGTGGACAAGGTGCTCGTATTCGTCGCGCCGACGCTCTCGGGCGAGGGGCCGGGCATGCTCGCCGGGCTCCCGCAGCCGCTTCCGCTCCGTCGGCTCGAGGCGCGCGCGATCGGCGATGACGTTCTTCTCCAGGGGTACGTCCACGAGCCCTGAGCTACCTTCTCCTGATGTTCACGGGGATCGTCCGCGAGCTCGGCTCTGTCGTCTCGGCCCAAGACCGAGGCGGCGGCCGGATGCTCGTGCTCGAGGCTCCGAGCACGGCCTCGACGCTGACCGTCGGCGATTCGTTGGCGGTGAACGGCTGCTGTCTCACAGCCGAGGCGATCGACGGCAGCCGAGTCACCGTCCATGCGGTGCCCGAGACGTTGGCGAGAACGACGCTCGGACGACTCGACGCGGGCGGTCGCGTCAACGTGGAGGGCGCACTCCGTGCGGGTGAGCCTCTCGGCGGCCATTACGTTCAAGGGCACATCGACGGCGTCGGACGCGTGCAGTCGGTCGAAGCGGAAGGCGAGGGCCTGCGAGTGTTCGTCGAGGCGCCGGACGACATTCTTCGGTACTGCGTCGAGAAGGGCTCGGTTACGGTCGACGGCGTGTCGCTGACGGTCGCCGAGCTTGCGGACGATGCGTTCGCCGTCGCTCTCGTCCCGCACACGCTCGAGGCGACGACGCTTTCCGAGCTCGAGCCCGGTCGAGAGGTCAACATCGAGACGGACGTCCTCGCGAAGTACGTCGAGCGACTGCTGCCTGTCGGAGATCGGTGAGGGCTACGATCCGGCGGTGAGCGTGGAGCTGACGACGCCAGAGACCGAATCGCCTTACGCGACGATCGAAGAGGCGATCGACGACATCCGGTCGGGGAAGTTCGTCGTCGTCGTCGACGACGCCGATCGTGAGAACGAGGGCGATCTCACGATTGCCGCGCAGTTCGTCACGCCGGACTCCATCAACTTCATGGCGACGTACGGGCGTGGGCTCATCTGTCTCTGCCTGACCGCCGAGCGCTGTGACGAGCTCGACCTGCGCCCGATGACGGATCGCAACGAGACACCGCTCGGCACCGCGTTCACCGTCTCGATCGAGGCACGCGAGGGCGTGTCGACAGGGATCTCCGCCCACGATCGCGCGCGCACGATCCAAGTCGCGATCGATCCTGGATCGACGCCGCACGATCTCGTGCAGCCGGGTCACGTGTTCCCGCTGCGGGCCCGACCAGGCGGTGTCCTTCGCCGGGCCGGACAGACGGAGGCGTCCGTTGATCTCGCGCGGCTCGCCGGCTTGATTCCGGCCGGAGTCGTCTGCGAGATCATGAACGACGACGGGACGATGGCCCGTGTGGCCGATCTCACGACGTTCTGCGAGCGACACCGACTCAAAATGGTCACGGTCGCCGACCTCATCGAGTACCGGCGTCGCACCGAGAAGCTCGTCGAGCGCGTGGTCTCGGTGCAACTTCCCACGGACCACGGCATGTTCCGGGCGGTCGCGTATCGCGAGGTCCTGACCGGTCAGCACCACGTCGCTCTCCTCAAGGGTGAGGTCGGCGGCGCGGAGAACGTGCTCGTTCGTGTTCATTCGGAGTGCCTGACCGGAGACGTCTTCCATTCGCTGCTCTGCGATTGCGGCGAGCAGCTCGACCAGGCGCTGGCCTGCATCGAAGCGGAGGGAAGTGGTGTCCTGCTGTACATGGGCCAGGAGGGACGGGGCATCGGGCTCCTGAACAAGCTCAGGGCTTACGAGCTCCAGGAGTCGGGCATGGACACGGTCGAGGCGAATCTCGAGCTCGGCTTCCCGGCGGACGCGCGGGAGTGGGGAATCGGAAACCAGATCCTCGCCGACCTCGGCCTGACTACGATCCGCATCCTCACGAACAACCCTCGCAAGCTCACCGGTCTCGACGGGTTCGGGCTTTCAGTGGTCGAGCAAGTGCCGATCGAGGTCGAGCCGAAGCCTGAGAACGCCCGCTATCTCGCCGCCAAGCGTGAGAAGCTCGGGCACACGATCACGAAGCTTCATCATCAGGGAGCGAGGCTCGAGCCCGAGCCCCTCCCGGAGGACGACGGATGACCAGCCGCGATATCGACGACTCGAGCGAGAACGTCCTCTCGGAGTGGCCGAGCGAGGCCGAGGACG
>DASTEM010000121.1:0-3702 GCA_035709545.1 Gaiellaceae bacterium
GGTGTGTGGCGACGCAGCCGCCCTCTTCGACCCCCTGGATGTCGATGCGATCGCGGCGGGAATCCTCGCGACGGACGAGCGGAGGGATGAGCTGGTCGAGCGCGGGCTCGCACGCGCGGCCGAGTTCACCTGGGACGAGACCGCCCGGAAGCACGAGGAGGTCTACGTCGCAGCCGCCTCAGTATCGTTCGATCGGTGAAGCTCTCGTTGATCATCCCGACGTTTCAGAGCGGGGAGACGATCGAGCGGACATTGGCGAGCGCGCTCGAACAGGCGTACAGACCGCTCGAGGTCCTCGTGTACGACGAGTGCAGCCAAGACTCGACGCGAGAGATCGCCGCGAGGCTCCTGGCCGAGGCCGACCCGGAGATCGAAATGCGACTGCTCACGTCCGAGGAGAACCACGGGCCGGTACGCGCGTGGCGTGTCGGGCTACACGCGATTTCAGGTGACTGGTGCTGTTTCGTCTGGGCCGACGACGTCCTCAAGCCCACGTTCAGCACGCAGATGATGGGGGCCGCTGCGAGAGCGGACGAAGACGGACGCAAGCTCGTTACGTGCAGCGCTGAGATCGAGCAGGACGGCAGCGTCCTGCCGTACTACGCGCTCGACACAGGGCTCGCAACGCCTACCGAGTACTCCGAGGGCATCTTCCTGCGCCGGTTCCCGCTCACCCAGATCTGTTCCGTGTACGAGACGAGGGCCGCCCGTGAGGTTTTCGACAGGCACATTCAGATCGAGAACCCGCGCGGTTTCGACTATGAACGCCATCCGTACGGAAACGATGTCGGGTATCTGTCCGAGCTCGCGTTCGCAGGCGGCGGCGTCGAGCTCATCGGAGAACGTCTCGTCACACTCGTGCTCTCGACCTCGAGCATGACGCGACGCGCGCTTCACGAGCATGTGTGGCAGCACCGCTGGCAGTACACGTTCAACCTATTGCGCGTCTGGCGATGGTGGCTCGAGCGCGGCGTCCCGGACGCAGCTCGTCTCTGCGGGATGGCAGAGAGGAGGCTCGCGTTGTGCTCGCTCATGCTCGGCGGCCGTCGGGCGCGCCTACGCCCGTCCGCCTATCTCGACGCAGTCCGGTCATACCTCGAGTTTCGCCGCTTCGACTACCAGGTGACGCACTCGACCCTCGACGAGCATCGCGGGGCCATCGCGAGACGACGACCGGGAACAAATCTGCCTTCCCATTCACAGGCCTAGGCGCACCGCTCGTGGAAGCAGGACCGAAGACCGACGCGATCGCCGAGAGTGTCGCCGCCCGCTCGACGTGTCGCGTGTGTGGCTCGACTCCGCTCACGCCGGTTATCGACCTCGGCGACCAATGTATCGCTGGTGCTTTCAAGCCACCGGGAGCCGCGGACATGGCTGAGCCGAGACTGCCGCTCCAGTTGGTGCGCTGCGATCCGCTGAGGCACGACGGCGCGTGCGGTTTGGTGCAGCTGCGACACACCGTGCCCGGCTCGGCCCTCTACAGCGCGTACTGGTATCGAAGCGGCATCAACAGGTCGATGACCGAGAACCTGCACGAGATCGCAGCACGGGCCGTCGATATCGTCGGAGGCCTTCGCCCAGGAGACCTCGTGGCAGACATCGGCTGCAACGACGGCACCCTCCTCGACGGTTTCCTGAACCGCCCGGCCGACCTCACGCTGCTCGGAATCGATCCGTCGGATGTGACGCGGTACGCCGTGGCGAAGGGCTACGACGTCATCAACGACTTCTTCAGCACGCGCGTGCTCGTCGAGCGATTTCCAGGCCGCAAGGCTCGAATCCTGACGAGCATCGCCATGTTCTACGACCTGGAGCATCCAGGCGAGTTCGTCGCAGACATCGCCCGATCGTTGGACCCAGAAGGCATTTGGGTGAGCGAGTTCTCGTACATGCCGACGATGCTCGAGAAGTCGAGCTTTGACACGATCTGCCACGAGCATCTCGAGTACTACTCGCTCGCGGTCATCGAGCGATTGCTGGACGAGGCGGGGCTCGAGGTAGTTCGAGCCGAGCTGAACGAGGTCAACGGCGGCAGCATCAGGCTCTTTGCCGGACACGCCGGACACCATGATCGGAGCCGCGACGACACTTCGATGCTCGACCGGCTGCGTGCGCGCGAGGCAGAGCTCGAGCTCGGAACGGCCAAGCCGTACGAGGCGTTCGCCCGCCGTGCGCTCAAGGTGCGCGACGATCTCACGACTCTCTTGCGGACGTTGAAAGACGCGGGCGCGACCGTGCACGTCTACGGCGCCTCGACGAAGGGAAACACGATCCTCCAGTTCGCAGGGATCGACGGTTCGCTGGTTGATTGCGCGGCCGATCGCAACCCTGACAAGTGGGGCTCGGAGACGATTGGGACGCACATCCCGATCGTCTCGGAGGCCGAATCGCGCGCCTTGCGACCCGACTACTACCTCGTGCTGCCCTGGCACTTTCTCGACGAGTTCCTCGAACGTGAAGCCGAGTTCCTCGCTCGCGGCGGCAGATTCATCGTCCCGCTCCCGGATGTCCGCGTGATCGACCAGCACAGCTCGGGATGAACCTTCGGCGCCGCGAAGCGCCCGGCTGGCAGCGTCTCTGGCGCCACAGCTACACGCTCGGACTGCGCTGGATCGTGCGCGAGGCGCGACATGGCTGGCCCGCACGACGAATAGGACTTGTTCGACTGGTGGTTCCGCTCGATCCGCCGCGGTACTACGAGCTCGGCCGAGTCGCCGAGCAAGACTTCTCGGGCCGCTGCCTCGATGTCTCGAGTCCGAAGCTCCTGCCCTCGCTACTGCAGGCGGAGGGACGAGGAAGCTGGGTCTGTATCGACCTGTTCGATGCCGAGATCGCCGCGTGGCGAACGATCGACCCGACCCTCGAGCTCGACGTCCAGGATGCGACCGCGCTCACGTTCCCCGACAACACCTTTGACAACTGCATCTGCGTGTCCGTCCTCGAGCACATCGGCGTGGGCGGGGACTCCGTCGCACTCTCGGAGATGTGGCGCGTCCTCAAGCCAGGCGGCGCACTCCATCTCACGACTGACGTCGCGGCCGAGCCCCGAGACGTGTTCATCGAGGACCGGCGCTACGGTCGAGCGAGCCCGGTAGTCGAGGGCCAAGGTGTGTTCTTCAAACACGACTACGTTCCGCGTGAGGTCGAGCAGCTCATCGTCGAGCGACCGTGGGAAGTCACGATCCGCGAGTTCGCGACTTTGCGCGACGCTCGAATCGAGCGCTGGTTCAACGCCTACACCCCGTGGACGTACCTCGCCGGCCCGTTCCTCCGCTTCCTCTGCCCCGACAACTTCGAGACCTCTCCAAGCCCGTCCCTGATCGAGACTGCTGGAGCGGGCGTCGTGTATCTACGGCTCCTCAAGCCCGCCGGATCGGCGGCATGAAGCCGTCCCCCTGCGCTCTGGTCATCGGCGCGGCCGGCCAGGACGGCTCGTACCTGACGGAGCTACTGCTCGAGCAGGGGTACCGCGTCGTCGGGATCATACGGAGCGACCCCTCCCTGGCACTGTCAAACCTCGAGCACGTTCGCGACCGCATCGAGCTTGTCACGGCCGATCTCGCCAACACGGAGGCGATCGTCAGGGCGATCGCGACGTATGAGCCGAATGAGATCTACAACTTCGCGTCGGTCTCGTTCGGGCCGGACGCCTGGGACGACCCTGTGCGAACGGCCGAGCTCGGAGCTCTCGCAATCGCGCGC
>DASTEM010000122.1:0-4005 GCA_035709545.1 Gaiellaceae bacterium
CCTCAAGAGTCGTGCGCGCGCCTCCGTGCGCGAGCTGGCGGGCGAGCTCATCGCGCTCTACGCGAGTCGCCAGCAGGCGCCTGGGCACGCGCTCGACCTTTCGGGCGACTGGCTCGAGCGCCTCGAGAGCTCGTTCCCGTATCGCGAAACGGACGACCAGCAGCAGGCCATCGAAGCGGTGAAGGAGGATCTCGAGGCCGCGCGGCCCATGGATCGGCTCGTCTGCGGAGACGTCGGCTTCGGGAAGACGGAGGTCGCCGTCCGAGCGGCGTTCGCTGCGGCGGTGAACGATCGCCAGACGCTCGTCCTCTGCCCGACCACGATCCTCGCGGAGCAGCACTGGAACACGTTCCGCGAGCGCTATCGCGATTTCCCCGTTCGCGTCGAGATGGTGTCGCGCTTCCGCACCAAGGCCGATCAGAAGCGCGTCCTCGACGAGTTTCGCGACGGGAAGGTTGAGGTCCTCATCGGCACGCACCGCGTCCTGTCACGAGACGTCATTCCCAAGAACCTCGGTCTCGTCGTCCTCGACGAGGAGCAGCGCTTCGGCGTCGCGCAGAAGGAGCTTCTGCGTGCGCTGAGAGTCGAGGTCGACGTGCTCGCGCTCTCAGCGACGCCGATCCCGCGCACACTGCACATGTCGCTCTCGGGTCTGCGGGACATCTCGATCATCGAGACGCCGCCCGTCGGACGCCGCCCGATTCGTACGACGGTCGGCGAGTACGACGACGAGCTCGTCAGGACCGCGCTCGAGCGCGAGCATGCGCGTGGCGGGCAGGCGTTCTACCTCCACAACCGCGTCGAGTCGATCGACGAGGCCGCGACGAAGCTCGAGCAGCTGTGCCCCGACCTACGGTTTCTCGTCGCACACGGCCAGATGACCGAGCGCGAGCTCGAGGAGCGCATGCACGCGTTTCTCGCCGGCGACGCCGACGTTCTCGTCTCGACGACCATCATCGAGTCGGGCATCGACATCCCCCAGGCGAACACGCTCATCGTCGAGCGCGCAGACGCGCTCGGGCTCGCCCAGCTGTACCAGATCCGCGGGCGCGTCGGCCGATCGGACGTGCTTGCGTACGCCTACCTCTTCTATCCCGAGGCCTCGGAGCTGACCCCTGAGGCACGGGCGCGGCTGGCAACACTCGCCGACCACACTGAGCTCGGCTCCGGGTTCCAGATTGCGATGCGTGACCTCGAGATCCGCGGCGCGGGCGACCTTCTCGGGCCCGAGCAGTCTGGGCACGTGGCGGCGCTGGGGTTCGAGCTGTACGTCGAGATGCTGGACGAAGCTGTCGCCGAGCTCTCGGGGAGCAGGCGAGTCGTCGCCCGTCCGGTCCGCGTCGATGCGCGGGTCGACGCCTATGTCCCCGCGACCTACATCGCCGCCGAGGCGCTCAAAATCGATCTTCACCGCAGGATCGCGCTTGTGGAGGACGAGGATGAGCTGCGCGAGCTCCTCGCCGCGACGGAGGATCGATACGGCCCGGTGCCCGAGCCCGTCGCGAACTTGCTTGCGATCCAGGAAGCGAAGCTGAAGCTCGCCCGTCTCGGTGCCGATTACCTCGTCTTCCGCGGTGGTCGCGCGACGGTTGGACCTCTCACCCTCGGCTCGGTGGAGGTCCGCGCGCTCGTCGGCACGAAGCCGACCTCCATCTACTCGACGCAGAAGCGCGAGGTCTCGCTTCGCGTCGAGACGCTCAAGGAGGCGCTTGAATTGCCCGATGCTATTGTCCAGGCCCGATTGGCCGCGTGAGCCGCGGCCGTTTTTTGTGCCATCCGAACCGATGAACGCTCAGTTTTCGAACAGACCGCAACGCCTGCCTAACAACGCCTGGGCTATAAGGGACGGGCTTCAATGAACATCGTGCGAATCACACTTGCCGTCGTAGGAGCGACCATCGCTGTCGTCGCGACCGGATGCGGCGGAAGCGCCAACGTTCCTTCCGGCTCGGTCGCCATCGTCGACGGCACGGAGATCTCGAAGGAGGAGCTGGATACGCTCCTCGATCAGGCGAAACAGGGGTACAAGGCGAACAAGCAGGAGTTCCCCAAGGCCGGAACACCCGAGTTCCAGAACCTCCAGACGCAGTACGTTGCCTACCTCGTCCAGCGCGAGGAGTTCAGGCAGGCAGCCAAGGAGCTCGGGATCGAAGTCCTTGACAAGGACGTCGACACGGCCGAAGACGAGCTCGTCAAGACCCGGTTCGACGGAAACCGGGAGGAGTACGAGAAGGCCCTCTCCCAGCAGGGCCTCACTCCGGACGAGTACCGCTCGACGCTCGAGGCCTCGGTGCTGGCACAGAAGCTCTACGACGAGGTGACCAAGGATACGAAGGTGTCGGATCAGGACATCGCCGAGTACTACGCGCAGAACGCCGCGCAGTACGGCACCCCCGAGTCACGCGACGTCCGGCACATCCTCATCGCCGAGAAGGGCGCCGATGGGCAGGTCGACTTCGCGAAGAGCAAGGTCAAGGCCGACCAGATCTACGCCGATCTGAAGGCCGGAGCCGACTTTGCCACGGTCGCGAAGAAGAGCTCCGAGGATCCGGGCAGCAAGGACTCGGGCGGCAAGCTCACGATCTCGCGAGGCCAGACTGTGCCCGAGTTCGACAAGACGTCGTTTGAGCTCAACGAGGGTGAGCTGTCAAAGCCCGTGAAGACGCAGTACGGGTACCACGTCATCGAGGCTCTCTCGCCCGTGATCCCTGCGAACACGACACCGCTCAGCAAGGTGAAGGCGTCGATCCGAGCCACGCTCGAACAGCAGAAGCGAAACGAGGTCATGTCGGCTTGGGTCGAGGACCTCCGCAAGAAGTACGACAGCAAGGTCAGCTATGCGGCCGGCTACGAGCCGCCCGAGGTGCCCGAAGCGCCCACCGAGACCCAGTAGGGTCTCCGGTCGATGAGCCTCGCTGAGGCGCTCCTCGACCTCCAGGAGCTGACGCGGCACCTACGCCGCGAATGCCCGTGGGACCGCGAGCAGACCGCGCGGACGATCGTGCCGCATACGGTCGAGGAGGCGTACGAGGTTGCCGATGCGGCGCTCGCGGATGACGCCGGTGAGCTTCGCAGCGAGCTTGGCGACCTACTCTTTCAGGTGTATTTCCTGTCGCTTCTCTTGGAGGAGAAGGGCGACGGCGATCTCGAGACCGTTGCGCGCGACGTCCACGCGAAGCTCGTCCGGCGCCATCCACACGTTTTCGGCGACGGCGAGGCGCGGACTCCGGGTCGAGTTCGCGAGCGCTGGGAGGAGTTGAAGACCGAGCAGGAGGGGCGCGCGGGCATCTTCCACGACGTCCCCGAAGCGCTTCCTGCGCTGCTCCTTGCGCGCAAGGTGCAACGGCGGGCTGCGACCGTGGGATACGACTGGCCCGACCTCACGGGGCCGTTTGCGAAGGTGCGCGAGGAGATCGATGAGCTCCGCGCAGCCGTATCGCTCGCGGGCGAGCCATCTCCTGAGACCGAGGCCGACGCAGCGACGTTTCACGAGATCGGCGACGTCCTGTTCACGGTGGTGAACGTCGCGCGGAAGCTCAACGTCGATCCCGAGCTCGCGCTTCGCGCGACGACGCGACGTTTCGCGGATCGCCTCGAGCGGGCGGCCGAGCTTGCGGCGACCGAGGGCGTCGACTGGCGCGCGCTCGATCTCGAGGCGCAGGACACGTACTACGACCGCGCGAAGGCGATGCTGCAGTGAGCGCGATCGCCCATCTTCACGCACGGCAGCTGCTCGACTCGCGTGGCAACCCCGCTCTCGAAGTCGACATCCGGCTCGAGTCAGGGGCGTTCGGGCGTGCGGCTGTGCCTTCAGGCGCGTCGACGGGCGAGCACGAAGCGGTGGAGCTCCGTGATGGCGATGCGGGCGCATACCTCGGCAAGGGCGTTCTGACCGCGGTCGCGAACGTGAACGGCGAGATAGCAGCTGCGATAGCAGGCTTCGACGCCGCCGACCAGCGCGGGCTCGACGACCGGCTGATCGAGGTCGACGGCACGCCGAACAAG
>DASTEM010000123.1:0-18012 GCA_035709545.1 Gaiellaceae bacterium
TTCGTGGCCGTCGACTCGGCGCCACGCGTCGCCGCCTAGGCGCGTCGCCGGAGAACAAGTCGCTCGCCCCGAGTGAGGCGCACGTCCACTCCTTCACGCGATCGCGTCGCGACGAGTTCCACTCCGTCGAGCTCTGCGAGGACTCGGGCCTCGATCGCAACCCCGCCAGCGGCTGTGAAGCGCTGCAGGATGGGTACGAGGAAGTACACGAGTGCGGCAAGTATCCAGAGAACCGCAACCGCCTTGACGAAGCTGTCGCTGTCCGGCTCGGTCCAAATACCCGCGACGGAGAGCGACGCGGCCCCGGCTGCAAGGATCCCAGCGGCGGCGGCAAGTCGGAGGAGTGCAGCAGCGCGTGGAAGAAGGAGTCCAGTCGTTGCGATCAATCCGGCGAGCAAGAGCAGGACGCTCGACCACGCGAGCTTGTCGGCCGTCTCATTGCCTCCACCGTCGAAGGCGAAGGACCAGACCGCCCAAACTTCGACCGCCAGGCAGATCGGGGCTGCTGCGCTAACCAGCCAACCGAGGGTGCGCGCAGGGCCGCGGTCGGCGACCGCGAGCCCGGCGAGCGCGGCTCCTCCCGTGTAAAGCAGCACGGCGAGCGTGACGAGGATGCGGCCATCGTTGTCGGAGAAGTCGCCCTTGAGGACTGCCACGAGGGCGACGAGGGCGGCGACGACGAGGATCGCCGCCGCCCCGATCCAGAAGATCCGCGCGAAGCGGAAGCCGCTCACGCCCTCGCGGCCGCCTTCTTCTTCGCTAGCGCGTTCTTCACGATGAAGCGCTCGATCTGCTCGTGCGCCTCGTCGTCGCGGATCTGCTTCGGCGGCGACTTCATGAGGTAGGCGCTCGGCGCCTCGAGCGAGCCCGAGATGCCGTTGTTCAGCGCCAGCTTCGCGAGACGCACTGCGTCGATGACGATGCCGGCCGAGTTCGGCGAGTCCCACACCTCGAGCTTGAGCTCGACGTTCAGCGGCACGTCACCGAAAGCGGAGCCCTCCATGCGGATGTACGCCCACTTGCGATCGGTCAGCCAGGGCACGTAGTCCGAGGGGCCGACGTGGATGTTCCGGTCACCGATCTCGTAATCGAGCATCGACGTGACCGCGTTGGTCTTCGAGATCTTCTTCGACTCGAGGCGCTCGCGCTCGAGCATGTTGAGAAAGTCGGAGTTGCCGCCGACGTTGAGCTGCATCGTCTTGTCGAGATGGACTCCGCGATCACCGAAGAGCGTCGTCAGGACGCGGTGCGTGATCGTCGCCCCGACCTGCGACTTGATGTCGTCGCCGATGATCGGGACGCCTGCGTCCTCGAAGCGCTTCTGCCAGTAGTTCTCGCGGGCGATGAAGACCGGCATGCAGTTCACCATCGCGACGCCCGCCTCGAGGATCTGCTCCGTATACCACTTCGTCGCGGCCTCGGATCCGACGGGGAGGTAGTTGACGACGACGTCCGTGCCCGTCTCCTTGAGGATCCCGACGACGTCGTCGGTCTGTCCCGGCGCCTTCTCGACGATCTGTGAGAGGTACTTGCCGATGCCGTCGTGCGTCATGCCGCGGGAAACCTTGACGCCGGTCTTCGCGACGTCCGCGAACTTGATGGTGTCGTTGGGGTGCGCCCAGATCGCGTCGGCGAGATCGACGCCGACCTTGCCTTTGACGACGTCGAACGCGGCCGTGAACTCGATGTCCGAGATGTGGTACCCGCCGAGGTCGACGTGCATGAGGCCGGGGACGCTGTCCTCGGGCGTCGCCTCCTTGTAGTACTCGACTCCCTGGAGGAGCGAGTTGGCGCAGTTGCCCACGCCGATGATCGCGACGCGCACCTTGTCCTTCGCGCGCGCGCCGTTCTTCGAGCCATTGGTGCTGGCCATGAGTTCCTTTCCTTTGCGATTGCTCACGGATGGGACGCCGAGCCCGTCCGCGAGCGCGGCGAGGATGACGTCATTGGCGTTGGAGTCGCGTCGCGACGCCTCCGCATGGATCACGTCCTTCAGCTCGTGCGGAACGCGCAGGAGGAGGACGGGGCTGGAGCCTGCTAGCACTTTGCGGCGGCGACCACTTGGCCTGTACGTGATGCCGAACTCGTCCGCCAGGATGCCGACCGCGACGTCGTTGACGTTGGATCCGCGGCGGGCGGTCTCGCGGACGAGAGCTCCCTTCAATGGAGCGGGCATCCTGACCAGGATGCCCGCTCTCTGAGTTTTGCTAGCAGCCAATGTGCTAGCAGCATAACAGCTTAAGAGGTTCCTATACTGCTGTGCGTTCAGCGAAGTAAGGGGGTGAGCTAGGTGCCGCTCTCGGACGAAGATCGTAGGCTCGTACTCGAGACGCTCGATTCGTACGCGGAGCGCTACAACGCGAAGGATGTCGACGGAGTGACGTCACTGTTCTCTCGCGATTCCGACGTAGTCCTGTTCGGAACCGGGGCGGACGAGCTCTGGGTCGGCTACGAGGATGTTCGCCGGCAGTTCGCGAGGAACTTCGCGGAGGCTGAGGCGGTTCGGTTCGAGTGGACGTGGCGACACGTGTCGGGCACCGAGACGAGCGCCTGGGCGGCGACGACCGCGAACGTGCACGTCACCGTCGGCGGAGCCAGACGTACGATTCCGATTCGGTTCAGCGTCGCGCTCGAAAGACATGACGGCGACTGGAAGTGGGTTCATCGCCATGCTTCAGTCGCAGCCGGCGGCCAGGGCGCCGGTGTCGCATACCCGGTGTCGGATGAGTGACTCCGGCGGCGGGTTCGGCAGTTAGCTCGTCTACGATGGCTGCTCGGCGAGCTCTCGTAGCTGCTTGCGGACGAAGAGCATCCGCTGGAAAGCGGTGATCCACGCCATCGCGGCGAGGAGATAGATCGGCCACTGAAGCAGGCCCCACGGTGCGAGCCCGAGCCCGACCGAGATGAGGACGACGCGCTCGACGCGCGAGCCGAACCCGACATCGCCCCGCAGGCCCAGCGCTTCGGCCTTCGCGCGCGTGTAGGAGACGAGGAACGAGCCGGTCACCGCCGCGAACGTCGCAACGAGAGCGACCTCGTTCCCTTCTCGCATGAACACGAGCCCGATCGCAGCGAGCATTGCTGCCTCTCCGAGCCGGTCGAACGTCGAGTCGAGGAACGCGCCGAAGACCGTCCCCTTGCTCGCGGCCCGCGCGAGCGCACCGTCGAGGATGTCGGCAACGGAGCCGACGACGAACAGGAAGCCGCCGAGCCAGAAGAAGAGCTTCTCGTTACGTTCTTCGAAGCCGACGAGGACCGCACCGGCGAGGCAGAGCGAGACGCCGACGAGCGTCAGCATGTCCGGGGTCAGCTTCGTCCTCGCGACACCGCGCATCGAGCGCCCGAGGATCTCGCGCGCGGCGGCGGTGTACTCCTGTTTGACCCGGTCTAGCTGGTTGACCCGCGCGCGCTCTTTGTCGCTCATGCTCGCTGCAGTCGCAGCGAGCGTATGCGGCGAAGCGCAAGTCCCGTCGCCACCGCGAGCATGAACCCGGCGACGATGTCCAGCCAGTAGTGGTTCCCGGTCGCGATGACGGCGAACCCGACCCACACAGGCCACGCGAGCCACAGCGCCTTCGCGGGCCGCGTGCGGCAGACCCCGGCCATGACAATCCCCACGATGAACGCATCCATCGCGTGCAGGCTCGGCATCGCCGCATACGGGTTCGATCCCCAGGCGATGAGACCACTCTCGTGGCTGATCGCCGAGTATTGCGCGACGAAGTCGATGAAGCCCCACTCGGGAAACATGCGCGGCGGCGCTGTCGGCACCACGACGTACCCGACGAGGCCGACGAGGTTCGCGCCGATGAGCCAGTTACGGAATGAGGCGAACCGCTCGTGGTGGCGGAAGTAGACCCACAAGAGCGTGAGCCCCACGACCGCGAACTGCGAGAGCCAGTACGTGTATGAGGTGAGTGTGACGAGCAGCGATGACGTATCGACGATGCGCTGGACGGCAGGCTCGAAGAGCGCGCCGAGCTGATCCTCCGTTCGCAGCACCCATTCGCCGTTCTGGAAGGCGTCCGCGACGCTGCGGTCGGCGAAACCTCGCGTGACCTGGTAGGCCGCGTAGAAGCCCATCCAGATAGCGAACTGGAAGGCCAGGTGCGCCCAGCCACGGGGGAGGCGCCGTGAAGTCTCGGCGACGAAGCTCGACACGACCCGGCGATTCTAACGAGCTACGGCGGTGGTTCGTCGCATACGCGAGAACGATCAGCTCGCCTGATTGTTGCCGAGGGCGGCCCGAGTTGAGCTGATCGTCTCCGATAGGCATGCTCTCTCGATGGCTGCGCGATACGGCGTGCGGGTGTGGCTCGCCCTCGTGACGGTCTACCTCGTCTGGGGCTCAACGTTCATCGCGCTCGCCATCGTCGTACGCGACCTTCCTCCGTTCCTCGCGATGTCGATCCGGCATCTTGTGGCCGGCAGCGTGCTCCTCGCCTTTGCGCTTCCGCGAGGCGATCGTGCGGGGGATCGGATTGGGCGCCCGCAGGTGATCGCCGCATGCATCTTCGGAGGGCTCCTCTTCATCACCGGCCACGGAGCGCTCGCTTGGGCGCAGCAGACGGTTCCCGCCGGTGTCGCCGCTCTTCTCGTCGGAACGATCCCGATCTGGATGGTCCTCTTCGACCGGGTTGCGTTCGGACGCAGGTTGCGGCACTCGACGTACGTGGGGATCGCCATCGGGTTCGCCGGCCTCGCGTTCCTGTTCGATCCGTTCGGCGACGGCTCGGTCGACCGGTTCGCCGCACTCGTCATCGTCGTGAGCGCGATGTGCTGGGCGGTGGGCTCCCTGTACTCGCGGACGGCGCCCTTGCCGACGCGGCCGCTCGTCGCCGCCGGCCTCGCATCGCTGTGCGGCGGAGTGCTGCTGACGGCCTACGCGGTCAGCTCGGGCGAGATTGGAGAGGCCGTGTGGACGACCGAGGCCCTGCTCGCCCTGGCCTATCTCATCGTCGCCGGGAGCCTCGTCGGCTTCACCTCGTACGTGTGGCTGCTGCGAAGCGCGCCGATCTCGCTCGTCTCCACCTACGCGTACGTGAACCCGATCGTCGCGGTGGCGCTCGGCGCGATGATTCTCGATGAATCGATCACGCTGCAAATGGTCATCGCGGGCGCCGCAGTGGTCGCCTCCGTCGCGACGATCCTGCGCTCGAGCCGACAAACCGTCGAGCCAGGGCGAGGACTGTTTTCCCCGCGCGCAGCCCCCGCCTCCGAGTCTGCATGAGCGCCGGTGCTCGTCCAGGCGCTCATTACGGAAGCGAGAGTACCTATCCGCCGATGTAGGACATCTCGACCTTGCGCAGGCTCGAGGTCTCCTCCGTGCGACGCTCGGAGTAGCGGTCCGTCCGCCGCTCCCATACGGCTCTGATCGCTGCGTCGAGCTCATCGTCGCCCGCGTTCGCGCGGAGGATCGCTCGTAGGTCGTGGCCGCGTATCGCGAAGAGGCAGGTGTAGAGCTTTCCGTCGGCCGAGAGCCGTGCGCGCGTACAGTCGCCGCAGAACGGCTGTGTGACGGAGGCGATGACGCCGATCTCTCCGGCGCCGTCGACGTACCGATAGCGCTGAGCGACCTCGCCGCGGTACGCGGCTTCGACTGGCTCGAGCGGAAACTCGGCGTCGATGGCCGCGATGACCTCCGCCGCAGGCACCACGTCGTCGAGCCGCCAGCCGTTCGAGGCGCCGACGTCCATGTACTCGATGAACCGGACTGCGTGTCCCGTCCCGCGGAAGCGGCGGGCGATGTCGACGACAGAGCCCTCGTTGAGCCCCCGCTTCACGACGACGTTGACCTTGACCGGCAGCCCGGCGTCGGCGGCTGCGTCGATGCCGGCCAGAACGCGGGCGACCGGAAAGTCGACGTCGTTCATGGCCCGGAAGACCTCGTCGTCGAGCGAGTCGAGACTGACGGTCACACGTGTCAGACCCGCGCTCGCGAGGGCATCGGCTTTCTGTGCGAGGAGCGACGCGTTCGTGGTCAGCGTGAGGTCGAGGCCGCCGAGGGCCGCGAGTCGGGCGACGAGCTCTTCGACGTTGCGCCTCAGCAACGGCTCGCCGCCGGTGAGCCGCAGCTTCCGGACACCTAGATCGACGAACACGCGCGCTGCGCGCTCGATCTCCTCGAACGTCAGGAGCTCGCGTCGCGGCAGGAAGCGGTAGTCGCGCCCGAAGACCTCGCTCGGCATGCAATACACGCAGCGGAAGTTGCAGCGGTCCGTGACCGAGATGCGGAGGTCCCGCAACGGCCGTCCGAGGGTGTCGTGCACGCCCACGTCGTCACGGTACTCGTCCGAATTGAACATGTGCAACACATGCCTTATCTCGTTGAGATCGGGGACGACTCCGAGTGGGTTGCCGATCGATTACGCGAAGAGATGGCCTTCTACGCCCCGGAGCTCATAGACCCCGAGGCTCTGAGCGGGCTCCGACGACTCGTCTCGCAACGACTCATCTCCGCAGAGGCGGCGACTCAGGCAGTCGCGGATCTCCTCGAAGCGCGAATAGTCCGCTATCCGCACCGGCCGTTCGTTCAACGCGCATGGGAGCTCCGTGGACAGCTGACCCCGTACGACGCCCTCTATGTCGAGCTGGCGGAGGCGATCGGGGCGACGCTTGTCACCACCGACCGCCGGCTGGCGCGGGCGGTGACGACCGTCGAAGTCGCGGCTCCGAGCTGAACGAATAGCCTGCCGCGCGTGCCCCTGCGCGCTCTGCCGCTCTTCGCCCTCGTCGGCGTCACCGCGATCTGGGGTGTCACGTTCGTCCAAGTGCAGGACGCGCTTGCCCTCTACCCACTCTTCGCTTTCCTCGCGGTTCGGTTCGCGATCTCGACGCTCGTGCTCGCCCCGTTCGCGTTGAGCTCGTTGCGTTCGCTTCCACGCGGCGGGTACGCGGCCGGAATCGGCGTCGGAGGGTTGCTCGCAACTGCATACGGGCTCCAGACCGCCGGGCTAGACCTGACGACCGTCACGAGCACCGGCTTCATCACCGGGCTCTACGTCGTCTTCACGCCCATTTTGGCGCTCGTGCTGTTCGGCACGGCTGTCCCACGGGCGCTCTGGCTCGGCGTGGCGCTTGCGGTCGTCGGGCTCTTCCTCCTGAGTGGCGTTCCTGGTGGCTCGGCGCTGGGGAACGCGCTCGTGCTCGGAAACGCCGTGTTCCAGTCGTTCCAGATCACGGCCATGGAGCGGTTCGCGCCGCGCTATGACCCGCGCGCGCTCACGTTCCTTCAGATGGCCACGTCGTTCGTCGGCTTCACGCTCATCGCTGCCACGCTCGGGGAGCTCGAAGTCCCGGAGGGGCGGACAGTGTGGGGCGCGCTCGTCGTGACGGGGCTCTTCGCGGGCGCCCTCGGGTACCTCATCGCGACGTGGGTTCAGGGGAGGACGACCGCGGCGCGGGCTGCGCTCGTCTTCACGCTCGAGGCGCCCTTCGCAGCGCTGTTCGGCGTCCTGCTAGCCGACGAGGTGCTCGGCTGGCTCGGGTGGCTCGGCTGCGGCGTGATGATGGCTGGGATCCTCCTCGCCGAGCCGGCAGCTGCCGCGACGTTGCGCCGCCTTGCACGGCGTGGTGCGCTCACGTGACGGCGATCGTGCTGGGGGCGTTCTCGGCGTTCCTCTTCGGGGCGATGACGATCTTCGTCCGCATCGCCCTGCGGACGGGTGTGTCGGCCGAAGCCGGTTCTTTGTACACGATCTTTCCGGCGGCGGCCGTCACCGCGGTCGCGGCGGCAGTCGAATGGAACTGGGACTTCGCGGGCGCTTGGCTGTTTTTCGTCGCGGGGCTCCTCGCTCCCGGCGTGTCCCAGATTCTCTTCACATTTGCGGTTCGCGATGCGGGCGCCTCGCGAACGTCGGTCACGGTTGGAACGGCGCCGCTATTCGCCGTCGCGATCGCCCTCCTCTTTCTCGACGAGCCTGTGGTTGCCGGGCTGGTCTTCGGTGCCGCGCTCATCGTCGTGGGCGGAATGCTCCTCGTCTCCGAGCGGGCGCGGCCGGAGCACTTCCGCCGCATCGGGCTCGCCTTCGCACTCGGCGGGACGATCGCGTTCGCTGCGAGAGACAACGTGGTGCGCTGGCTCGGAACCGAGGCAGACGCCGTGGAGCCGGGACTTGCCGCGTTCGCGACCATGGCCGCCGGTGTCGGCCTGACGATCGGGCTTGTCGCTGTAACCCGCGCTCCGCTCGCGTGGACCGCGGCCATCGCGTTTCTCCCGGCGGCCCTCTGCTACGGCGTCTCCTACGTCCTCTTGTTCGAAGCGTTCTATCGCGGGCGCGTGTCTGTGGTCTCGCCGATCGTCGCGACCGAGTCGCTCTGGGGCGTCGCGCTCTCGTGGCTCGCTCTTCGCCAGTCCGAACGAGTCGGGCTTCGCCTCGCTTTCGGCGCTGCGCTCGTCGTCGCGGGGGGCATATTGATCGGGGTCTACCGCTAGACGCCTCTGACCTGCTACGGTAAGACTAAGATTTTCAGCTTGTCAAGACTCAACTCAAGGAGACACCATGGCGAAGACCATCGGCATCGATCTCGGCACGACCAACTCCTGCATGGCCGTGCTCGAGGGCTCCGAGCCCACCGTCATCCCGAACGCCGAGGGTGGACGCACGACACCGTCCGTCGTCGCCTTCGGGCGTGACGGCCAGCGGCTCGTCGGCGCACCGGCGAAGCGCCAGCAGGTCACGAATCCCCAGAACACGATTTTCTCGATCAAGCGGTTCATGGGCCGCAAGCGCGACGAGGTCTCGGAGGAGATGACGATCGTCCCCTACGAGGTCGTCGAAGGCCCCAACGAGGACGCACGGGTCAAGGCGGAGGGCAAGGAGTACGCACCGCCGGAGATCTCGGCGATGATCCTGCAGAAGCTCAGGGCGGACGCCGAGGCGTACCTCGGCGAGCCCGTCACGGACGCGGTCATCACCGTCCCCGCGTACTTCAACAACGCGCAGCGTGAGGCGACGAAAGACGCGGGCAAGATCGCCGGTCTCAACGTCCTCCGCATCATCAACGAGCCGACCGCGGCGGCACTCGCGTACGGGCTCGACAAAGAGGGCCCCGAGCACACGATTCTCGTGTTCGACCTCGGGGGCGGCACCTTCGACGTCTCCGTGCTCGAGCTCGGAGACGACGGCGGGGGCGGGAGCGTCTACCACGTCAAGGCGACGAACGGCGACAACCACCTCGGCGGGGACAACTTCGACAAGGCGATCGTCGACTGGATGATCGCTGAGTTCAAGCGCGACCAGGGGATCGACCTGGGCCAGGATCCGATGGCGCTCCAGCGCCTTTACGAGGCGTCAGAGAAGGCGAAAGTCGAGCTGTCCTCGACGATGACGACGCAGATCAACCTCCCGTTCGTCACCGCTACTCCCGAAGGGCCGAAGCACCTCGACCTCCAGCTGACGAGGGCGAAGCTCGACGAGCTCACGCATGCCCTCCTCGAGCGCACGGTCGAGCCTACGAAGCGGGCACTAGCAGACGCCGGCCTCACCGCCGCGGATATCGAGCACGTGGTCCTCGTCGGCGGAATGACCCGCATGCCGGCCGTCCAGGAGAAGGTCAAGGAGCTGATCGGCAAGGACCCGCACAAGGGAGTGAACCCGGACGAGGTCGTCGCCGTCGGCGCTGCAATTCAGGCGGGCGTGCTCAAGGGCGAGGTCAAGGACGTGCTCCTGCTCGACGTGACTCCGCTCTCGCTCGGGATCGAGACAAAGGGCGGCGTGTTCACGAGGCTCATCGAGCGGAACACGACGATCCCGACCCGCAAGTCGGAGACGTTCACGACCGCGGAGGACAACCAGCCGTCGGTCGAGATCCACGTCGCGCAAGGCGAGTCCGAGATGGTCGCTTTCAACAAGACGCTGGGGAAGTTCCAGCTCGTCGGGATCGCGCCCGCGATGCGCGGAATGCCGCAGATCGAGGTCTCGTTCGACATCGACGCGAACGGCATCATCAACGTGTCGGCGAAGGATCTCGGCACGGGGAACGAGCAGCAGATCCGCATCGAGGGTGGCTCCGGTCTTTCGAGCGAGGACGTCGAGCGGATGGTCAAGGATGCCGAGTCGCACGCCGAGGAGGCTCACAAGCTGCACGAGCTCGCGGACGCGAGGAACTCGGGAGAGCAGCTCGCTTACCAGACCGAGCGCACGCTCGCGGAGCACCGCGACAAGCTCGAGGAGGCCGAGGCGTCGACGATCGAAGGTCGGATCATGGAGCTGAAGCAGGCGGTCGAGGGAGCCGACGTCGCGGACATCCGCGCGAAGACCGAGGCGCTCGAGACGGCTTCCCGCTCGCTCGCCGACGCGATCTACGCCCAGGCTTCTGCGCAGGCGACCTCGCAGGCGTCGGGCAACGGCGCTGCAGGCGAGGACGAGGTCGTCGAAGACGCTGACTTCGAGGTCATCGACGAGGAAGAGGCCGCGAAGTCGTGACGGACGAGCTCACGGGGACGCGGGTCGAGGAATCGGGGTCGCCCGTGGCCGATTCCACTCAGGTGCGCGACGACCGTGTCGACACGGGATCGGACCCCACGGGTCTGACCTCCGACGACCTCGTGGCGAGGGCAGAAGCCGAGCGGGACGAGTACCTCGCCGACCTCCAGCGCCTCGCGGCGGAGTTCGAGAACTACCGCAAGCGCGCGTCGCGCGACCAGGAACGCCTGGTCGTGCACGCTCACGAGCGGCTCGTTCGAGAGCTTCTCCCCGTGCTGGACGACCTGGAAAGGGCGCTCGAGGCCGCCGAACGGCACGAGGAGGCGGCACTCGTCGACGGCGTGAAGCTCGTCGAGCAGTCGCTGCGGCAAGCCCTCGCGAAGGAGGGCCTCGTCGAGATCGAGACCAACGGGCTCTTCGACCCACACGTTCACGAGGCATTGCTGACGAAGGCCGAGGCAGGCGCAGAGTCGGGATCCGTGCTCGAAGTCGTCCAGCGCGGATACCGGGTCGGGGACAGGGTCGTCAGGCCTGCGCGAGTGATTGTCGCGGAATGACCCGGAGTCCCTACGAAGTGCTGGGTGTCGCGAAAAACGCACCCGACGACGAGATCAAGAAGGCGTACCGGAACCTGGCGCGTAAGTACCACCCGGACCGGAATCCCGGCGACGCGAGTGCGGAGGAGCAGTTCAAGGAGGTGCAGGGCGCATACGACCTTCTGTCGGACCCCGAGAAGCGACGCGCATACGACACCTTCGGCTCCGCGGGTCCTCGCGGCTTTCCGGGAGGCGCCAACATGGGTGGCGCGCGGTTCGAGGAGTTCAACCTCGGCGACCTCGGCGATCTCCTCGGCGGGATGTTCGGCGGCGGCGCGAGAGCGCGCGGAGGCGCTCGGCAGCCCATCCGCGGCGACGATCTCGAGACACGCGTGCAGATCTCCTTCGAGGACTCGCTCAAGGGGATCCAGGTTCGCGTTCCGGTCGAGGCCGAGACCGCGTGCTCCGTATGCCACGGAACCGGCGCCGAGCCCGGGACGGCGCCCGTCGTCTGTCCCCAGTGCGGAGGGCGCGGAGTTGTGTCCGACTCCCAGGGGCTCTTCGCTTTCTCGCAGCCGTGCCCGCGCTGTCAGGGAAACGGGTCGATCGTGGAGAAGCCCTGCAAGCACTGTCGCGGGGTCGGCCGCGAGCGCGCGACCAAGCGGTATGCGGTCAAGATTCCCGCGGGCGCTCGGAGCGGAACACGGGTCAGGCTGAAGGGGAAGGGTGAGGGGGGACGCAACGGCGGCCCGGCGGGCGATCTTTACGTCGTCGTCGACGTCGCGCCCTCGCCGCTGTTCGAGCGGCGCGGAGCGGACCTCGTCCTCGACGTCCCCGTTACCTACGCAGAGGCAGCGCTCGGTGCGAGCGTCCAGATCCCAACGCCTGACGGCTCCATCGCGCTCAAGGTCCCCGCCGGCACCGAGAGCGGGAAGCTCCTGCGCGTGAAGGGTCGCGGCGCGCCGCATCTCAAGGGGAACGGCCGCGGCGACCTTCTGGCGCGGGTCAAGGTGACTATCCCGAAGAAGCTGACGAAGGCTGAGCGCGAGGCGCTCGAGGAGTATCGGAAGGTGTCGCGCGAGGATCCTCGCGAGCGGGTGTTTGCGACGTGAACGCGGGGCAGAATGGAATTTGGCTCGTGGCCGCTGGCTTCGGCGTTCTCTTCGTGCTGCTCAATGTCGTGAATCTCGTCTTCCTCGAAGGCGACGTCGCCCGCGATCTCGTTGCGATCGCGCTCGGCGTCCTTGTGGCGGCCGTCGCTTACGCAAGAGCTCGCGGCTGGAAGGGGGTGCGCCGGTGATGCCTGACCGGCCCCGCTACATGATCTCCGTCGCCGCCGAGCTCGTCGGCATGCATCCCCAGACGCTCCGGCTCTACGAGAACAAGGGCCTCGTCCGGCCGGGCCGCACGCCCGGTGGGACCCGCCTCTACTCCGATTCGGACGTCGAGCGGTTGAGGCTGATTCACCGACTGACCACCGAGCTCGGCCTCAATCTCGCAGGCGTCGAGCACGTTCTCCGGCTCCAAGACGAGCTCAATCGTGCGCGCGCACGCATGGATCGGCTCGAGCGGGAGCTCCGCGCGGAGATCGCTTCAGTGCATCGCTCATACAAGCGGGAGGTCGTGCTGTACGAGCCCGCGAAACATCCTGCGAGGAGGTCGTAGGGGCGGGTAGATCTCGCCCCTACGGAGACACATGGACTTCAACAGGCTGACGCTCAAGAGCCAGGAAGCCGTCGCGGGCGCGCAGGAGCTCGCGCGCCGGATGGGTAACCCGGAGCTCACTCCTGACCATCTCACGATCGCGCTCCTCGACCAGGAACTGCCGCGAACGCTCGCCGATCGCGCCGGCTACGGAGCCGGCGAGCTCCGTGCCGAGGCTGAGGCCCGTCTCCGCCAGCAGCCGACCACGTCCGGCGGGAGCGTCCAGCCGCAGGTCTCGGCCCGGTTCAGCCGCGTGCTCGACCGCGCGGCCGACGAGATGCGCGGTCTCGGCGACGAGTTCGTGTCGGTGGAGCACCTGCTTCTGGCGCTCGAGGTCATCCCGCGCGACGGGCTTCTTGCCGCGCTCCAGGACGTGCGTGGCGGGCAGAAGGTCACGAGCCAGGATCCGGAAGGCTCCTACCAGGCGCTTGAGAAGTACGGCCGTGATCTCACCGCGCTCGCGGAGGCCGGCAAGCTCGACCCCGTCATCGGGCGCGACGAGGAGATCCGCCGCGTCATCCAGGTGCTCTCCCGGCGGACGAAGAACAATCCTGTGCTGATCGGCGAGCCGGGCGTCGGCAAGACGGCGATCGTCGAAGGCCTCGCGCAGCGCATCGTCGCGGGCGACGTGCCCGAAGGTTTGAAGGGCAAGCGCGTCTGGGCACTCGACGTCGGCGCGCTGCTCGCGGGCGCTAAGTACCGCGGCGAGTTCGAAGAGCGACTGAAGGCCGTTCTCGGAGAGATCCAGAACGCGGCCGGTGACATCGTCCTCTTCATCGACGAGCTGCACACGATCGTCGGTGCGGGCGCGGCCGAGGGCGCCGTGGATGCAGCAAACCTGCTGAAGCCGATGCTCGCACGCGGCGAGCTCCGCGCCGTGGGCGCGACAACGCTCGACGAGTACCGCAAGCACATCGAGAAGGACGCGGCGCTCGAACGGCGCTTCCAGCCGATCTATGTCGGCCAGCCGTCGGTCGCGGACACGATCGCGATCCTCCGCGGCCTCAAGGAGCGCTACGAGGCGCACCACGGCGTGGAGATCCGTGACTCCGCGCTCGTTGCAGCGGCGGTTCTCTCCGACCGGTACATCACAGACAGGTTCCTGCCGGACAAGGCAATCGACCTCGTCGACGAGTCGGCGTCACGGCTGCGCATGGAGATCGACTCTTCGCCGGTCGAGCTCGACGAGGCCGATCGGCGCGTTCGCCAGCTCGAGATCGAGCTCGCCGCGATGGTCAACGAGTCGGACAAGGTTCGAGAGCCCGTCGAACGCGAGCTCGCAGACGCGAAGGCGGTGCGCGACGAGCTCGCCGCGCGCTGGTCGCGGGAGAAGGAGTCGCTGCAGCGGCTCGCCGACATCAAGCGGCAGATCGACGAGCTGCGCATGGAGGCCGAGCGCGAAGAGCGCGCCGGAAACCTCGCACGCGTCGCTGAGATCCAGTACGGAATCCTCCCCGAGCTCGAGAAAGAGCTCGTCGAGCGCGAGGAGCGCACCGAGACCCCGATGGTGAAGGAGGAGGTCGACGAGGACGACATCGCAGCAGTCGTCTCCTCGTGGACCGGCATTCCGGTCTCGCGTCTTCTCGAGGGCGAGATCGAGAAGCTCATCCACATGGAGGAGCGGCTCCATCAGAGGATCGTCGGGCAGAATCAGGCGGTCGAGGCCGTCGCGAACGCGCTCCGGCGGGCGCGGTCAGGTCTGCAAGATCCGAACCGCCCTATCGGCTCCTTCATCTTTCTCGGCCCGACCGGCGTCGGGAAGACCGAGCTCGCCCGCGCGCTCGCGGAGTTCATGTTCGACGACGAGCGCGCGATGGTGCGGCTCGACATGTCCGAGTACCAGGAGCGGCACACGGTCGCGCGCCTCCTGGGCGCGCCGCCGGGGTACATCGGCTACGAGGAGGGTGGCCAGCTCACGGAGGCCGTGCGGCGCCGTCCGTACTCCGTAGTTCTCCTCGACGAGATCGAGAAAGCGCACATGGAGGTCTTCGACGTCCTTCTGCAGCTGCTCGACGACGGACGGCTGACCGACGGCCAAGGCCGCACGGTCGACTTCCGCAACACCGTGATCATCATGACCTCGAACATCCGCGCGGAGAACGAGCTGCGCGACCGCTTCCGGCCTGAGTTCCTGAACCGTGTGGACGAGGTCGTCTCCTTCCAGGCGCTAACGCGCGAGCAGCTTGCGGACATCGTGGAGCTGCAGCTCGCGCGACTGCGCGAGCGGCTCGCCGACCGGCGCATCGAGCTCGAGGTCACGGACGCGGCGAAGGAGCTTCTCGCGGAAGAGGGCTGGGATCCGGCCTACGGCGCCCGACCGCTCAAGCGCGCGATTCAGCGGCTCGTCGAAAATCCGCTCGCGCTCGAGCTGCTCGAAGGGCGGTTCGCCGAGGGCGACGTCGTGCGAGCGGATGCGCGCGACGGCGAGCTCGTGTTCGAGCGCGCCGAGGTCGGCGCGCCGACCGCCGCGTAGCCCAAACGCCGTCACAGGCGTACGATCGGCGCGTCATGGCTACTGTCGTCGGGCGGGATGCGGAGCTTGCCGCCCTCACGGATTTCGTCGCCGGAATCTCGGACAGCGCCTCCGCGCTCGTGCTCCAGGGCGACGCGGGGATGGGGAAGACGACCCTCTGGCGGGCAGGTGTGGCGGCCGCTGAAGAGAGCGGCATCCGAGTGCTGGCGGCCCTGGCTGCCGAGAGCGAGACGGCACTCAGCTTCACCGGTGTCGGTGACCTGCTCGATCCGGTGCTCGACGAGGCGCTCGGCCCTCTGCCTCCTGCCCAGCGGCGCGCCCTGTCGCGGGCGTTGATTCTGGACGACGACGAAGGTCCTGCCCGGGATCCGCACGCCGTCGGTGTCGCGCTGTTGAACGCTCTGCGGGCACTCGCCGATGTGAGGCCGCTCCTGATCGCCGTTGACGACGTGCAGTGGCTTGACGCGGCCTCGGCGGGCGCTCTCGCCTACGCGGCCAGGCGCTTGCGAGACGTGCCGGTTGGAATCCTCCTGTCGCGGCGCTCCGGGCTCGAGAGCACGCTGCTCGACGAGGTTCGGCGAGCACTCCCCGCAGAACGCTTTCGCGAGGTCGACGTCGGTCCGCTTGGAACAGCGCCGCTACATCACGTCGTCCAGGAGCACCTCGGCGTCACGCTCCCGCGGCCGCTCCTTGCCGAGGTTCATCAGGCCGCGGGAGGCAACCCGTTCTATGCGCTCGAGATCGTGCGGATGCTGAGACGATCGAACGTCTCGATCGAGGCCGGCCAGCCGATTCCGGTGCCGGACTCGCTGCACGACCTCGTTCACGGACGCCTTCTGGCGCTGCCACCGGAGAGTCGCGACTTCCTGCTCGCGGCAGCGGCACACGCGCATCCCACGCTCTCGATCACCGAAAGCGCATCGGAGGTCCGCTGTGCCGACGGGCTGACGCCGGCGCTCGAGGCGCGGATCGTCGAGGTCGACCGCGAGCGGATCCGCTTCATGCACCCGCTACTCGCAGCAGGCGCGTATGAGATTGCCGACCCGCTCCGGCGCCGCGCCGTCCACGCTCGGCTGGCGGAAGTTCTCGAGGACCCCGAGGCACGCGCCTGGCAGCTCGCCGCGTCGGTCGACCGTCCCGACGAGGACGTCGCGGCTGCACTCGAAGACGCGGCCCGGATCGCGAGGGCGCGCGGCGCGCCGCGGCCGGCCGCGCTGCTCCTCGACCGCGCCGCAGCGCTCACACCTGAGCGCGACGACGATGATGCTCGGAGACGGAGGGTCGAGGCCGCCTACGCCCACCACGCGGCGGGGGATACGGAGCGTGCACGCGCCCTGCTCGATTCCGCTCTCGAGCGCGCGCGACCGGGGAGCGAGCGGGCGGGCCTCCTCGTCGCACTCGCTCGTGTGCGCTCCTACGACGACGACATTCGCGGCGCAAACGAGCTCTATCGCCAGGCCCTGGACGAGTCCGAGGACGGGTCCCTCGTGGAGGCGTACGCTCAGGAAGGCCTCGGCGGGACGCTCTTCCGGCTGCGCGAGCGGCTCGCGGAAGCAGTCGACGTCTCGGGCGCCGCCGCCTCTACCGCTCGGAAGCGTCACGCTTCGCAGCTCGTGGCCGAGGCGTATTCGACCAAAGCGGTGTGCGAGGCCGCGCTCGGTCGACTCGAGGCCCGGAAGACCGCCGAGGCCGCGCTTGCACTCGCCGACCACTGCCGGGAACGTCCCGTTCTACGGCAGCCGCGGTTCGCCGTGTCTGTCGTGCGCTTCTGGCACGGCGATCTCGTGGGAGCCCGCGAGAGCTTCACAGAGATGGCCGAGGACGGCAGGGAACTCGGAGACGAGAGCTCCATGCCGTACGTGCACGTGATGCTCGGTCAGATCGAGTGCGCCTCCGGGCGTTTCGAGGAAGCCCTTCGCGAGGCGGAAGAGGGGCGTCTGATCGCCGAGCCGGCGGGCCAACGAACGCTGCTCGGCTACGCGCTGGCCGTCCGCGCGGTCGCACAAGCCCACCTGGGCCAAGACGCGGCCGCCGGGCAGTCCGCGGAGCGTGCACTCGAGCTTGCGCGGCAGACGAGTGGAGTGCCCGCATGGATCTTCGCGACCTGGGCTGTGGGTCACCTTGAGCTCGTACGCGGCGATCCGGTGGCCGCGACGGCCACGCTGCGGCCGCTGGTCGACCACCACCTGCGCGAGGAGATCAGGGAGCCGGGAGCGTTGCCGTTCATGCCCGATGCGGTCGAGGCGCTGCTGGCGAGCGGCGAGCTCGACGGAGCGGCCGCGCTCATCGACGGTTACGCCGAGGCCGCGGAACAGCTAGATCGTGGGCGGGCGATCGCGGTCGGGTGCCGCCTTCGCGGCCTGCTTCTCGCGGCCCGCGGCGACCTGAACGGCGCACTATGCGAGCTTGAGCGTCACATCGAGTCGCTCTCTGCGGACGAGGATGCCTTTGATCGAGGGCGCTCTGCGCTTGCTCTCGGCGCCGCGCAACGGCGCCTGAAGCGGCGGCGCGAGGCGCGAGCGACCCTCGAGGAGGCGCTCGGCGTCTTCGAGCGCATCGGCGCCGCGCTCTGGGCGGAGCGGGCGCGAGCGGAGCTCAAGCGCATCAGCGGCAGGGCGGCATCTCCGGGAGAGCTCACCCCGGCAGAAGAGCGCGTTGCGACGCTCGTCGCGGAGGGGAAGACGAACCGCGAGGTCGCGGCGGCGCTCTACTTGTCAGACCGCACGGTGGAAGGACACCTCGCGCACATCTTCGGAAAGCTCGGCATCCGGCATCGCACCCAGGTCGCAGCCGCCCTCGCCTCGCGTCAAACACAGGGGATCGCGGCGTCAAACACGGGGGATTCGCCCGTTTCAGCCGGCCCTTCCGCTCC
>DASTEM010000124.1:0-5217 GCA_035709545.1 Gaiellaceae bacterium
GGCCCTGGGCCCGCTCCGCGCCCTTGACATCGTGTTTCTGGGCCCTCTCGTCGATTCGGGCGAGCAGCGTCTCGTCCGGTGCATCGAGCACGACGAGCGCGTCGAGCTCGAGCGACCAGCGTTCGACCATTCGCTGCTGCCATGTCGCGAATCGCGAGCTGCGCGTGACAGGCTTGCGCCCCCACGCGAGGCACGCGAGCGCGAAGATCGGGCCCTGGTCGAGGACGACCGTGCCGGACACCCGGCCGTCGCGTTCGTAGCGTAGGTACCGGTGCCACTCCGCGGTGTAGAGGACGAACTTGAGCTCGTCCCAGCTCAGCAGCGGACGGTTCCGTGCGCTCGCCGCGAGGAGTGGAGCGAGCCCCGGAAGACCGTGCAAGACGTACGGCCAGTGCGCGGGCAACCGTGTGTGCAGGGAGTCGGCGATCTCACAACCGTACTGCGAGCGCAACACCTGCGCCAGCGTCGACTTGCCGGATCCCGCGACGCCGACGATCTCGAAGGTCGAAATCTCCGAAGGCATGTTCGAGGTACCGTGCCTACGAGAGGCTCGACCAGACGAGCGCCTTGAGCTCTCGCGCGACCTCGTCCTCG
This sequence comes from Gaiellaceae bacterium, assembly GCA_035709545.1. GTDB lineage: Bacteria > Actinomycetota > Thermoleophilia > Gaiellales > Gaiellaceae > GMQP-bins7. The sequence continues at coordinate 595 of DASTEM010000124.1, forward strand.
GGCTTACTCGCGTCCACGACGTGCACCCTGGAGTCGCGCCAGTCGATGTTCCACACCTCGGCGCCCCGCGCACGGACGCTCTCGGGACGCTCCTCGGTCTTCCGCTGGACGGCGATCTCCGGATCGACGCGGAGGACGACGAGCAGCTCGGGCGGCGCGATCGCGGCGTGATAGCGCTGCTCGATCTCGATCATGGCTCGCACCAGGCGGTTGTTCGGGCCGTCGACGGTCTTGCTGGCGATCAGCGGAGCCTCCATCGAGCTGAGTCGCGGATGCGGGTAACGATCGCAGAGGACGAGGCCGCCGCTCGTGGCGAACCGGCGGGCGTGTCCGTACGCCTTGCGCCTGTCGCGCGCAGTGCAGAGGAGCCAGAAGAGCGTCCGATAGGTCTCGACCCGATCCGGGAGGCGCCGCGTCCCCCGGACACGAACCGCACGCGTCAGTCCGTTCGCACCGAGCGCTGCTCCTTTCAGGAAGGCACGCACTGTGGTCGTCGTAGCGGACCAGCGGGGTTTCCCGAGATGAACGAGCCGCACATCGAACTCCGGACTGAGCCATTCGCCCAGCGCGGCAAGCGCGGTGGACTTGCCCGATCCGTCGCCGCCCATGATCCCGACCATCGCACCGCCCGCCCCGAGGCGGTTCCTCTGCTGTCCGCCCATGCGCCGTTGGAGTGCGATCGCGACGCGTCGCCAAATCCGCAACCAGCGGTCGACTCGGCGCGAGTAGCGAGCGTGAGGCTGGAGGCTCGTCTCGAGCCTGCGCCCCGTTCGGATCCGGCGCAGCGTCGAGCAGTCCTTGTGGAGCGCAGCCACGCAGTGAGCGAACAACTCGGAGCCGACGAACGGAAGATGCTCGTCGACCAGATCGCCGGCCCGGCCGGCGTCGACCCGTGCGACGAGGTACTCGTGCTCAGCCCGCTCGCTCCTGCTCGGCCCCGCCCGTCTTCCTCGCGTCGCGCACCAGACAATCTCGTCCCAGGTGCAGTACTTCAAGACCATGCGGATCACGAAGACGACGTACTCGAGCTCGGCGGACGGGAGCGCGAACAGCCCGGTACGGGTTGCGGACGCGAGATAGGCCTCCTCGATCGGAAGGCGGTAGTTCTTCGTGCGGTCGTCACCGGCCACGAGCTGGTAGTGCGCGTGGACGTGAACGAGGCGGCCGGTCGGTACGTCGTAGCCGTAGAAGCTTTCGATGCCGGGTATCTCGAGCCCGGGCTTGTATGTGCGCACGAAGCCCAGGTGCGCGAGTGCCTCGGCGAAGGTAGTCAGGTCGCCGCGGTCGACCAGAAGGTCGAGGTCGTTCTCGCCCGAGGCGGACCGGTCGATGGCCGCGTTGCTCTTCCAGTGGCAGTAGCGCACGTTTGCCGCTGCGAGAGCGCGCAGGAGCTCGCCGATCAGAGGAAGCGGCTCGTCGGGGGACGGGACGAGAGCGCGGTCGTCGGCTGCGAGGGCGCCCGTCATCATGCGCTCTCCACCTGCACCGTCGCCGCAGCCGCGTGCGCGCTCTCCGGCTTCGTCAGGCGCTCGTACTCGGCCATGTAGACGTCAAGCATGCGTTGTAGCCCGTAGCGCTCGCGCTGCACCTCTTGCCCCCGCTTCGCCAGCTCCTGCTGGCGCGTCGGATCGGCTGCAAGCGAGCGTATTGCCGCCGCCAGGCTCACGACGTCCTTCGGAGGGACGAGCACAGCGGCCTCGCCGTCGTTCGTCACCTCGCGGTTGCTCGCGATCGAGGTCGTGATGACCGGCCTGCCCGCGGCCATGGCCTCGAGGAGCGAGATCGAGAGCCCTTCCCAGAGCGACGGCAGAACGACGAGATCCGACGCGACGAGGAGGTCCCCGACGTCGGAGCGGCGTCCGAGGAGAACCACTCTGTCGTCGAGCTCCAGACTCGACACGAGCTTCGCGAGCTTGTCGCGAAGAGGACCGTCGCCTGCGAGGAGGATCCGCGCATCCTGCAGATCATTGCGTAGGAGCGCAGCCGCGCGAATCAGATATTCGAGACCTTTTTGCTCGGCGAGTCGTCCGGTCGAGAGGATCATGAGCTCGTGGTCGCGAAGCCCGAGCGCTGCCCGGACGTCTTCGCGCGAACGCCGGGGCTTCGCTCTGTCGGCCGGCACGCCGTTCGGGATAGCGACGACTTGCCCCGGTCGGCCGATCCCCGTCCGTAGAGCCCAATCTCGCTGGGACTCGCTCACGGTGACGATCCGATCGCACCAGCGGGCCGCAAGCCGCTCGATCGCGACATACGCGCCCGTGACGAGTCGCCCCGTCTCTTCGTGGAAAGGGAACAGGTGGACGGTGTGCATCACAGCCGGAACTCCCGCCCGTCGCGCCGCGAGCGTCCCGACGATTCCCGGCTTTGTCGTGTGGGTGTGCACGATCGCGTACGGCGAGCGCGCGAGGAATCTCCGGAGCCGGAGAAGGCCGCGAAGGTCCCACAACGGCCGAATCTCGCGACGGATCACATCGAGGTCGACCAGGCCTAAGCCCTCGCTTCGGATCATCTCCTGGAAGTGGGGATCCGTCGCCAGGACGTCAACGTCGAAACCGCGCTCCTGCGCCGCTCTCCCCAGCTCGAGCATGAGCACGCAGTCTCCCCCGAACGGAGCGGAGCCCTTGATCAGGAGAAGTCTCGGACGGCCGTCGGCGGCACCGCGCCCATTGCTCGAGTCGCGCGTCACGGCAGGTCGATGGCGAACACGTCGTTCGCGTCGAGTCCGAACGAGGATCCGTCGAAGAAGAGAGTGCTCGAGTACGTGCCCGAGGTGACGGAGCCGAGCGACGTGGGCGTGAAGACGAAGACGTCCTCGTCGGCGCCGCTGATGCCCGACACGGAGAAGGCGTCGAGCGCCGACAGGTAGAAGTTCCCCGCTGCGTCCACGGTGGCCGCGTCGACCTCCTCTCCGGCGTCTCCGAGACCCACGTCCGAGCCGTCGAAGTAGAGCTCGAATGTCCCCGCAGTGACGTCGCCCAGCGACGTCGGCGTGAATGCGAGGAGATCCTCGTCGCGAGCGGTGACGCTCCCCGAAGGCCCTGACACCGTCGCTGAGTTCAACGTCGAGATGAGGATCCGCCCGTCCGTCAGCGGCTCGACGGCGTTCACGTCGTGCCCGGACGCCGCGAGTCCCACGTCCGAGCCGTCGAAGTAGAGGAAGAACGTGCCTGCGGTGGCCGTGCCGAGCGAGCTCGCTTCGAAGCGGACGATGTCCGAGTCGTCGACCGTGCCCGCGATCCCCGGCACCGGCTTGTCCGCGTCGAAGGAGAGCAGGAGGGTGTCAGCGTCGACCCGCGCGAACGCATCGATGCGGAGACTCGCGATTCCGACGTCCGAGCCGTCGAAGAAGAGGCTGAAGTTCGTCCCGTCGAAGTAGACGATGTCCTCGTTGGCCGCGGTGACGGCACCAACCGTCCCGTTGTCGCGCAGCGAGAAGTAGAGCGGTGAGCCCGGGTCGTCCGGGTCGACCGTGACCGTCAGCTCGTCGAACGGGGTGAGCTCGCCGTCGTTGGCGGTCAGGCGCAGTACGTATGTCCCGGGAGCCGAGAAGCTCGCGGTCGTGTCGATCGCGCTCGCATTCCCGAACGTCACGCTGCCCGGCCCGCTCGCCTTGCTCCACGCCGTCGTCACCGCTCCGGGCGGGTTCGGCAGGCCGTCGTCCGAGACGGTTCCGTCGAGGTTCACGGGCGTCGACACCGTCGTCGTCTGGTTGGAGCCGGCGTTGACCGCCGGCGGCGCGTTCGCGGGCGGATCCGGCACGGGCGCCGTGAGCTCGAACAGTTTGCCGTCCACGATGTTCGGGTCCTCGTCGTTGTCGATGCCCCTATCGACGACGTAGAAGTGCATGTCGCCCGAACCGTCGCTCGCAGGCCCGTAGGCAAGCCCCGCCGGCTTGATGAGTGGTGTTGTCGAGAGATCGAATGTCTGAAGCAGCGCGCCGCTCGTCGTCGTCTCGATGATCACCGGTCCGCTCCCAAAGTTGGAGAGCACGAAGAGCGTGCCGCTCACGGAGTTGAACTCGACGGATTCCGGGTCCTCCACGCCGTGCTGGAGAGTGTCGAATTGGGAGACATACGTGCCTAAGGGCGTGTACTCGTAGATCTCGCGGTTGAGGCCGTCGGCAACGAAGAGTCGGTCGTGGAAGGAGTCGTAAGCGATTCCCTCGGGATCAGTGTTGCCGACCGCGTTCGTCGAGAAGAACGTCCACGTGTCTCCGGCCGTGCCGACGAGGTCGTCGGCGCCCGGGTTCAGGTCGTACACTCGCTTGCCGCCGTCCTCGGAGAAGAACGAGTGTCCTGTGCCTGGCCGGAACGCCACCCCCGTGGGCTCGTCCGTCATCGGCACCTCCGTCGGCGCGACCTTCGAGATGTTCGCGGTTCGGACGAGAGTTCCATCCGGGTCGAGCTCCCAGAGATTGGCGCCTTGGAAGTGCGTGATCCCGCCGACGACCTCCTCGACCTCGCCGTCGCTGATCTGAAGCGTGCCACCCGGCAGGTACGCGATCCCGGAAGGATCGGGGCTCGGCGGCGTGAGCGCCGCCAGGTCGACGGTGTTGACGACGGTCGGCGTGAACGGGCCCCCCGCTGCCGCGACGAGCGGTGCCAGCGAGAGCTCGAGGATCTG
>DASTEM010000125.1:0-3713 GCA_035709545.1 Gaiellaceae bacterium
TTCCGTGTCGCAGGTCACGACCTCACACCGGACGAGGTGATCGTCGAGCGTTACGGCAAGGAGGGCTGGGCGGTGGCCGCATCCGACGGCGTTACCGTCGCGCTCGATCTCCACCTGGACGAGAGCCTCGTGCTTCGTGGCCGTGTCTACGACCTGATCCACACGGTGAACACGATGCGCAAGGAAGCCGGGCTCGAGCTGACGGATCGCATCCGGCTGACGGTCCTGGAATCCGACGCCGAGTTGCTCGAGCACTCCGACTGGATCGCGCGCGACACGCTTGCGGTCTCGGTCGAAGCCGGCAGTGGAGACGAGATTCAGATCGAGAAGGCCTGAGGTGATGAACCGCGCGTCCGCCTTCTGGCTCGACGTCGCGGTCAAGGCGGCGCTCGTCGGCCTCCTCGCGTTCGGAGCTTTCTCGGGAATGGAGCAGTTCGAGGGCAAGGCGTTCGGCTGGAGGCTCGTCTTCTATCCGCTCTCGGCGGTCGTCGTGCCGATCGCATGGCGACTCGCCGGGCGACCTCCGCCTTACCCGTATGCGCTCGACATCCTGCTCGTCTCGCCGTTCCTCGTCGACGTCGTCGGCAACACGCTCGACCTGTACGACTCGATCAGCTGGTGGGACGACCTCAACCACTTCGTCAACTGGGGTCTGCTCTCGCTCGCTGTCGGGCTGCTCCTCGTTCGTCTCCGCATACGGCGATTCGAGGCGTTCGTGATCGTCGTCGGCGTCGGTGCAGTCGCGGCGATCCTGTGGGAGCTCGCAGAGTACGTGGCGTTCATCCGCAATTCGGACGAGCTCGACACGGCGTACACGGACACGCTCGGAGACATGATGCTCGGCCTCGGCGGTGCGACGGTCGCGGCGACTCTCATCGCGACGGTTTTCTCTCGCCGCGACTGAGTCGTATGCTCCGGCTATGGCGCAGTGTCAGCACTGCGAGCGGGACGTTGCGGGCGAGTACCGCTACTGCCCCTGGTGTGCCGCACCACAGCGCCGCAAGCTCGTCGAGTTCTTCAGGGGCGCGGATGCGGATGCCCGTAAGGCGTTGCGCGTATCGCGGTATCTGCCGGAGAAGCGAGTCCGGGTCAGCGTCTGGGACGAGAGCGGGACGGCGCGAGCGGCGGTGACGCTCGATGACGACGAGGCCGCGCGCTTGAGTAGCTACCTCGCGCCTCAGTCGAGGCGCGCGAGCCTGCTCGACGATCTGCGCGCGCTCGTTCGCCGCTAGCCCCGAGCGGCCAACTCGAGCTCGCGGCGTAGCTCCACGGGGAGGCGGAACGTCACGTCTTCCTCGACGAGCCGGTACGGCTCGATGTCGCTCACGCCGCGGGCGCGGAACCAGTCACAAACGCGAGTCACGAGTTTCTCGGGCGCCGATGCGCCGGAGGTGATCCCGACGGTCGCGGCGTCATCCAGCCACGCCTCGTCGATCTCCGTCTCGTCATCGATCAAGTAGGCCGTCGTCCCCGCAGCGCGAGCGGTCTCGACGAGCCGGTTCGAGTTCGAGGAGTTTCGTGAGCCGATCACGAGCAGCAGGTCGATCTCGGGGAGCATCTCCTTCACCGCCCACTGGCGGTTGGAGGTCGCGTAGCAGATGTCCTCCTTGCGCGGCGCGCGAATCTCCGGGAAACGACGGCGTAGGGTCGTGATGATCTCGCCTGTCTCGTCGACCGATAGCGTCGTCTGCGTCACGTACGCGAGCTTCGTGCCCGCGGGAAGGTCGAGCGACTCGGCTTCCTCGACGGTCTGCACGAGCACAGTCGCGTCGGGCGCCTCGCCCATGGTGCCGACGACCTCTTCGTGGCCCTCGTGTCCGATGAGCACCACGGTGTACCCCTCGTCCGCATAGCGGCGCGCCTGAACGTGCACCTTCGTGACGAGCGGGCAGACGGCGTCGATGACGTTGTGACCGAGCCGGGCGGAGTTCGCGAACACGCTCGGAGCCACGCCGTGCGCCGAGTACACGACGGTCGCACCCTCCGGCACCTCGGTCTCCTCGTCGACGAAGATCGCCCCGCGCGCCTCGAGATCGCGGACGACGTGGATGTTGTGAACGATCTGCTTGCGCACGTACACCGGGGCGCCGTAGTGCTCGAGTGCGAGCTCGACCGTCTCGACGGCCCGCTCGACGCCAGCGCAGTAGCCGCGAGGAGAGGCCAGGAGGACGCGCTTCACCATGACGAACAGGCTAGCGCGCGGATTGCGCGAGGAAGATGCCGCCGAGCACGACCGCGCCACCGATCAGCTGCGTGGGCCCGAATGTTTCCTCGAGCCATAGCCAGGCGACGACGGTCGCCATGACGGGCTCGAGCGTCGCGACAATCGACGCGCGCGTCGCGCTGATGTGCCGCAGTGCGCCCGTGAGCAGCGAGAAGGTGACCATGGTGCCGATGACGACGACGAAGCCGACGAGTAGCCACACGGGCGCCGAGTGCTCCGAGAAGTTGCCCTGCAGCGAGACCGTGTCCGCGAGCACATCCCACGGAAACTCCCACACCGGTTGGACGACTGCCCAGAGCGCCGCCGCGAAGAGGAACCCGTAGAAAGAGAGCGAGACCGGGTCTCGCTGGCGCCGCTCGCGCTCGGCCATGAGCAGGTAGGCGGTGAGTCCGAACGCACCGCCGACCGCCGCTGTCACGCCCACGGTGCTGAAAGCGATTCCGGCCCAGACCTCGACCACGATCGCGAGCCCCGCGATGCACAGGATCACGGCGACCCATATACGCCGCCGAATGTGCTCCCGGTAGACGAAGCGCGCGAACAGCGCGACGAAGAGGGGTGCCGTGAACTCGATCAGCAGCGCCACGCCCACCGGCAGGTTGTGGATGGCGACGAAGTAGAGCCACTGCACCATGGCCACGCCGACGACTCCGAAGGCGACCAGGAAGAGGAGCTCGCGCCGGCCGACACGCAGCCGGGCTCGTGCGAACACGACGAGAAATGCCAGGAGTCCTAGTGCGGCGCACGTCGCGCGGATCTGGGCGAGCTCGAGCGACGAGAGCCCGGAGTCGAGCAAAACCTTCGAGACGCTGCCGTTGACTGCGAAGAGTGTCGCCGCCGTCGCCACCATCGCGTATCCGAGCCTCGTTCTGTCGTCTGGCCGCCCCTCGGGGAGCAGAGTGGGGGCGTCGACCATAGGTCGGCAGGCTATCCGCCTACACTGTCTCGATTCGGGGCGTAGCTCAGCCTGGTAGAGCGCTCGCTTTGGGAGCGAGAGGCCGGCAGTTCAAGTCTGCCCGCCCCGACTGGTGAAGCAGCAGCTGCTTCCGATCGCAACTGCCGTAGCCGCCACGCTCGTGGCTCTGTCGACAGCGGTGGACGGCGCAACGAGCTCAAGTAACAGACTGTTACAAGGGCCCGACGGCTTTCGCGGATCTATCGCGCGGATCGATTCGGCTCAGGCGAAGCGGATGACCGGCGTTTCCTGGCGACACGGCTGTCCGGTTGCGTTACGCGACCTTCGCCTCTTGACCCTCTCCCACCGCGGCTTCGGCGGGCGAACTCGAACTGGCCGGCTCATCGTTCATCGTGACGTTGCCCGCGACATTCTCGCTGTCTTTCGACGCCTCTACGACGCTCGCTTCCCGATTCGCCGGATGACGCCTGTCGACGCCTACGGCGGCAGCGACTTCCGCTCGATCGAGGCCGACAACACGTCGGCCTTCAACTGCCGCTACGTGGAGGGCACGACCCGCTGGTCGGAGCACGC
>DASTEM010000126.1:0-8386 GCA_035709545.1 Gaiellaceae bacterium
GTCTCTCAGAGAGCTGCCAGGACATCCTCGACCGCTTCTTCACGCGCGATCAGAGCTACAGGACGATCTCGAACGAGCTCGACCTGCCGTCGGGAACGATCGCTAGCCGGATCGCACGCTGTCTGGGCAGATTGCGTGACCAGCTCGAGGGAAGAAACGATGCGTCCGAGGGGTCTAGGAAGTAGATGACGCGCTCGTATGACGAAGAGCGGCTCGGAGTTCTCCTCCGCGCCCTGCGACCCGCACCGCTGGGATGGGTGCGGGCGGCGCAGGAGCTGCCGAGCGCACGCCGCACGATCGACGAGATCGTCGCTCGAGCCGAGGCAGACCTCGCCTTCCGCGAGGCTCTGATTACCAACCTCGAGCAGGCGCTGGCCGCCGAGGGCTACGAGCCCGACCGCCGGATCCTCGACGAGCTCCGCGATCGGCTGACCGAACGCTGAACGGGAAGGGACTCCGCGACTCTGGCATCGTAGAGTCCCGTCCCGTGCAGCACGTGACGGGGCACAGCGCGGATTCGGGTCAGTCTGCGCTGCCGGCGTGGAGCCTCCCGAAAGACGCGGTGGATCGCATCGCGCTGCCGGCCCACTGGCCGGAGCGCATCACTCGCGAATGGGCACTCGGGGGAGGGACGGGGAAAGGCGCGCGCGTCTGCATCCTCGACTCGGGCGTCGAAGCCGGCCATCCACTGGTCGGCGAGCTCGAGGGCGCCGTGGTCATCTCGATCGGGGAGAACGACGAGGTCATCGCCGAGGAGGACTTGGAGGGCGACGTCTCGGGCCACGGCACCGCGTGCGCGGGCATTGTCCGAGCGCTCGCACCCGAGTGCGGCATCTCGAGCGTCCGCGTCCTCGGCTCGAGCTTCACGGGCAGCGGCGCCGTCCTTCTCGCAGGCCTTCGCTACGCCGTCGAGCAGGGGTTCGACGTGATCAACATGAGCCTGTCGACGACGAAGAAGCCGTTCGCGAGCGTCCTGCACGAGCTTGCCGACAGCGCCTACTTCAAGCGCACGGTGCTCGTCGCATCGGCCCACAACATGCCGGTCGAGAGCTACCCGTGGCGGTTCTCGTCAGTGATCTCGGTGGGCAGCCACGAGGAGGACGACCCGATGGCGTTCTTCTACAACCCAAGCCCGCCGGTCGAGTTCTTCGGGCGCGGCGTCAACGTCGAGGTCCCCTGGCTCGGCGGGCGTTCTCTGAAGGTGTCGGGAAACAGCTTCGCGACGCCGCACCTGAGCGCGATCTGCGCTTTGATCCTCGCGAAGCATCCCGAGCTGACGCCGTTTCAGCTCAAGAGCGTGCTCTACCTGACAGCGACGAATGTGGGAGGTGGGAAGTGACGGAGAAGCCCGATCTTCGAGCGGCCGTCGCAGCGGGAGTCGTCGGGTCGGAGGATTCGTTCCGCGCGCTGCTCGCCGCGATCGTGGAGGTGGCGCGCTCGATCTTCGGCGCCAGGGCGTCCTCGATCCTCCTTCTCGACGAGAAGACCGAGGAGCTCGTCTTCGAGGCCGTCGTCGGCGAGGGCGAGGACACGCTCCTCGGGTCCCGCTTCCCGGCCGGCAAGGGCATCGCCGGCTGGGTGCTCGCCACGCGAACGCCGCTCGTCATCGAAGACGTCCAGCAGGACCCTCGCTTCGCGAAGGACGTCGCGGAGGGCACGGGGTACGTCCCGAGCGGCCTCATGGCCGCTCCCCTCCTGCACGACGAGCGGGCGCTCGGCGTGCTGTCGGTTCTCGACCGCCCCGAGCAATCGCTGTTCAGCCTGAAGGAGATGGAGCTCCTCGGCTTGTTCGCCAACCAGGCTTCGATCGCGGTCGACCTGCTGCTCAAGGCACGAACGGCCAACAGCGTTCTCGAGCAGGGCGAGGGCGACCTCGAGATCGTGGCGCGCCTGGCGGCGGTCGTCGACGGGCTCGAGGACTCGAAGCGCGACGCCGGGCTTCGGCTTCTACGCGAGCTCGCAGACACGCTCCGCGCATGAGAAGGGCCCGGGCGGTTCTTCCGCCCGGGCCCGAAGATCTTCGGGTGGTACTTGGATCAGTCGGTGTTGCCGTCGATGTTGCCGTCGGTGTTCCCGTCGATGTTGCCCATCAGGAAGCCGTGGCCCTCGACCTCGTCGGTGTCGTCGTCGTGAGCGTCGGAGTTGCCGTCGGTGTTGCCATCCGGCACTCCGTGAGCCTCGACGTCGACCTCGCCTGTGCTGGTCTCGTCCGCCATGTCCTACTCCTTTCCCACCGCTCGTTGAACCGTTCGAAACACTGTCCGACCAACTAGACGGGCAGTGTGACCGAAATCTTCCCGCCTCCCCTTCATTTCTGCAAGGTCGAGTGAGATGCTCCCGCCCGTGGACGTGGTGAGAAGGCGGATCGCAGACTCGGTGACCGCGTTCGGTGACGTCTTCCGCAACGCAAACCTGCGGCGCCTCGAGCTCGCGTGGGCCGCCTCGGTGGTCGGCAACTGGGCGTACCTCGTCGCCGTCTCGGTCTACGCATACGGCGTCGGCGGCGAGGCAGCCGTCGGCCTGATCCTCTTCCTCCGCCTCGTCCCGGCCGCGTTGATCGCGCCGTTCGCCGGCCTCCTGGCAGACCGCTACCGCAGGGAGCGCGTCCTCCTCGTCACGAACCTCCTCCGCGTGGTCCTCATCGGCGCGGCAGCCGTATGCGTGTTCCTCGACGCTCCGGCCGCAGTGGTCTACGCGCTCGCGATCGCTGCGTCGATCGCGATGACCCCGTTTCGGTCGGCGCAGGCCGCGCTGACACCGTCGCTCGCGCGGTCACCCTCCGAGCTGACCGCAGCGAACGCGGTAGCGAGCACGGTCGAGAGCCTCGCCATCTTCGTCGGGCCGGCACTGGCCGGACTGCTGCTCGCAACGACGAGCGCGGGGACCGTTTTCGCGGTCACGGCAGGCCTCGTCGCCGTGTCGGCTTTGTTCGTTCTCAGGATCGACGCTCCCGAATCGGCGAGAAGAAGCGAGCTGGAAGCATCCACGATCGCCGCGGAGGCGCTGGTCGGGTTCCGAACGGTCGTCCGGGAGCCGACTCTGCGTGTCCTCGTCGGGCTGTTCACGGCCCAGACGTTCGTCGCCGGAGCAGCGCAGGTGTACCTCGTGGTTTCGGCGATCGAGCTGCTCGACCTCGGTTCACAAGGCGTGGGCTACCTCAACTCGGCCATGGGGATCGGCGCGCTCATCGGCGGCGTCGCCGCGTTCTCGCTCACGGGAGCCCGGCGGCTGAGCCCGGCGTTCATGCTGGGCGTCGTCCTCTGGGGTCTTCCTCTGGTCGTACTCGGTCTCTGGCAGTCGCTAGCGCCTGGCCTGATTCTGTTCGCACTGCTCGGCGTCGGCAACTCACTAGTGGACGTCGCTGCCTTCACGCTCGTGCAACGCGCTGTTCCCGACGAGACCCTGGCTCGTGTGTTCGGGGTGATCCAGATGCTGTGGCTCGGCTCGGTCGGCCTCGGCGCCATCCTGGCCCCTGTACTCATCGACTGGCTCGGTCTCGAAGGAGCGCTGATCGTGACCGGGGCATCGCTGCCGGCGCTCGTGCTGCTTCTCTGGCGAAAAGTCGTGCGCATCGACGCTGCCGCAGAACGGCCGGGCGTCGAGGAGCTGAGGATCCTGGGCGCGGTGCCGATCTTCGCTCCGCTGCCTGGCATGACGCTCGAGCACCTTGCGGGACGTCTCGTGCCACTCCGCCTCGAGCCGGGCACGGTCGTCGTGAGAGAAGGCGATCCGGGCGACCGGTTCTACATCGTCGCCGACGGCACGGTCGAGGTCTCGGAGTACGGCAAGGCGATCGCGGAGCTCGGCGCCGGCGGTTACTTCGGCGAGATCGCCCTCATCCGGGACGTGGCGCGCACGGCGACCGTGACGACGAAGTCGCAGACCGTGCTCTACGCACTGGACCGCGACGACTTCCTCGCCGCCGTCACGAGCCACGCGCCGAGCGCCGAGGCGGCAGAGGATGTCATCAGCTCGCGGCTTGCCGGCATGCCCGTGGCGGGTGCGCGTATCCCGCTCGACTAGGGAACGGCCAAGTGCGCCCGGCATGATTCGAACATGCGACCTCTGCCTCCGCAGGGCAGCGCTCTATCCCCTGAGCTACGGGCGCGGGGGAGCGAAGTCTAGCTGGGTCGCTACGCGCGCCCCGAGACGCACTTCAGCGTCTCGCGGGACCTCGACTCGAACGAAGGCGAGCGCCACAACGTGGCCATCGTCGACCGCGGCGCTTGTGACCCGGCCGACGACCTTCTCTTCGAACGTCACCTCCGCGTCGTACTCGGGAAGCTCTGCCCCTTCGATCGCCAGCAGCCGCAGGCTACGGTTCACACGCCCGCGGTAGTGCTGGCGCGCGATCGGCTCCTGACCCGGATAGCACCCTTTCTCGAAGTCGATCGCCCGGTCGTCCAGGCCCGCTTCGGCCGGGAGGATCCGGTCGTCGATCTCGCGTCCCCATCTCGGCGTCCCCGCCCTGATTCGTAGAAGCTCGAGCTCGTCGTCGCCGACGGTCGGCTCGTGGGCTCCGTCGAGCACCTCGACTGCGGCGACTCCGTAATCGCCGTTCGGGATCCCCTCCGCCTCGCCGAGCACGACGACGGACGTGTGCTCCTCGAGCTCGACCTCGCACTTCGCCGCAAAGCGCGAGCGGAGCAGCGCCGAACGCACGCGCTCGCCGAGCCCGGGCTCCGTCAACAAGAGAAAGTCGCTCATTCCTCGCCGGAGCACCGTCAGCGGCGCGATCACACGCGCCTTCGGAGTCAGGAGCAGGGCAATGCACGCATCGCCGACCGCGAGAGCCTCGACGTCGTTCGAGACCATCGCTTGCAGATATGACGCAGCCTCCGGACCCAGCACGCCGACGAACTCCCGCGGGCGGCGGGCGACCCGTAACGCCGTAACAGCCATGGGTACTAGTGTAGGAATCGTGTTCAGGGGCAGAGCGGAGAGAAAGGTCATAGACGCCGGCTACGACCCGGCGCGTCTCCCGCCTGGCCAGTACCTGACCGAGAAGTGGCCCGTGCTCCACGCGGGCTCGATCCCCAACACGTCGCTCTCGTCTTGGGATTTCTTCGTCGAAGGCGAAGTCGAAAACCCGATCCGTATCTCATGGGACGAGTTGGACGCGCTTCCGCGCACGACACATACGCAGGACATCCACTGCGTGACGCGCTGGAGCCGCTTCGACGTCACCTTCGAAGGCGTCCACTGGAGTGCCCTCGAGGAGCTCGTCAAGCCGCTGCCATCGGCGCGGTTCGTCGTCGCGCATGCCGAGGAGGGCTACACGGCGAACGTGCCGATCTCATTCCTCCGAGATCCGCTCTCGCTGCTCGCCACGCATGCGGACGGTGCCCCGCTCGCGCCTGAGCACGGCGGCCCGCTCCGGCTCGTCATCCCTGGCAAGTACTTCTGGAAGAGCGCAAAGTGGCTGCGTGGGATCGAGCTGACGTCGACCGACCGCCCAGGGTTCTGGGAGCGCTACGGCTACCACAACGATGCCGACCCCTTCAAGGAAGAGCGGTACGGCTTCTAGGCCCGTCCTGCAGAAGGTAGTGGGCTCCCCCGCCCAATCGGACAGCCTCGTCGTCGGGATTCAAGAGCGTGCAGCGGTCGATCGAGAGACAGCCGCAGCCGATGCAGGTGGTCAGGCGCTCGCGAAGGCCCTGCAGAAGGGCGATGCGTCGGTCGACGTCGTTCCGCCAGGAGCGCGATAGCCGGTCCCAGTCCTTCCGGGTCGGAACGCGATCGTCCGGGAGAGTCGCGAGCGCAGCCTGGATCTCGGCCAGCGGTATGCCCGCGGCCTTACCCGCCTGGATGACGGCGATCCGGCGAAGGGTTGCCCGCTCGTAACGGCGCTGATTCCCGCTAGTCCGACTCGCCGCAATGAGCCCCGCAGCCTCGTAGAACCGAAGAGCCGAGGGCGCGATACCGCTTCGTGTCGAGACCTCGCCGATGCTCAGCTGTGACGTCACGGGCACTTGACATCAACTTTACTTGAGGTTTTATGCTCCAGCTACGGCGTCGCCTCTATCGCCGCTCCCCGAGGAGGAGAGATGACAGCAACTGAGACGAACGAGCTTGTGCGCGCAACGTCGCTTGCCGAGCTTCAAGCCGCTGGGCGCCTCGTCTTGAACGTTGACGGGCACACGCTCTGTTTGTTCGCGGACGGTGATGCTGTGCACGCCGTCGACAACCGGTGCCCACACATGGGCTTCCCGCTGCATCGCGGCACTGTCGCCGACGGCATCCTCACGTGCCACTGGCACCACGCTCGCTTCGACCTGTGCTCCGGAGGTACGTTCGACCAGTGGGCAGACGACCTTCGGCGCTTTCCGGTCGAGCTGCGCGGCGACGACGTCTACGTCGACGTGACTCCGCGCGACGACCTGGTCGCGCACCATCGCAAGCGCCTCCGTGTCGGCCTGGAGCGGAACATCCCACTCGTCCTGGCGAAAGCCGCGATCGCGCTGACCGAGGTCGACCGCGCCGGAGTCGGGGCCTTCGTAGCCGGGCTCGACTTCGGCGTCGAGCGGCGAAACGAAGGCTGGGGCCGCGGTCTCACGACGCTCACATGCTTCATCAACCTCGTGCCGCATCTCGACGCCGCAGATGTCCCGGTTGCCCTGTACCACGGACTCGCAGACGTGAGCGGCGAGGCAGCGTGGGATCCACCGCGATTCCCGCTCGATCCCCTGCCGTCAACGGACGCAGACGCTGCCGCTCTGGGACGTTGGTTCCGTCGTTTCGTCGAGGTGCGTGACGCGGAGGGCGCGGAGCGCGCGCTCGTCTCGGCCGTTCGTGCGGGCGCGTCGCCGACGGAGCTCGCGGACATGCTCTTCGCGGCGACGACGGACCACCGCTACCTCGACTCCGGCCATGCACTCGATTTCGTCAACAAGGCGCTGGAGGCCCTGGACATCGCCGGCTGGGATCGAGCCGAAGCGGTGCTGGCCTCGCTGCCCGCGCAGATTGCGCAGGCGCAACGCATGGAGGAAAGCAACGCCTGGCGGAATCCGGTCGACGTCGTCGAGCTGCTCGAGAACGCGTTCGAGCGGATCCCCGAGGCCCTTGACACGGGCGAGTCACGCAGAGGCGACTGGCCCGGTCGCTCCGAGCTCGTCGAGTCCGTGCTCGGAGCCGATCCAGCTGTGAGCGTGGACGAGCTGCTGCAGGCGCTCCGCGACGGCGCCACCGAGGTCGAGGTCGCTTCCAGCGTGTCGTTCGCGGCCGCGACTCGAATCGCACGCTTCCCGACGACGAACGAGTTCGGCGACTGGGACACGGCCCTGCACACATTCACGTTCGCCAACGCCGTCGAGCAAGGCTTGCGGCGCGCACCGTCACCGGAGCTCATGCGCGGCGTGTTCGACGCCGCCATGAGCGTCTACCTCGACCGCTTCCTCAACGTTCCAGCCACGCGACTCCCACAGGCCAAGTACCCCGCAGATCCGGACACGCTGCTCGAGGATATGTGGCGCCTGTACGACAAGAAGCAGCCGGTTGACGAATCAGGTGAGCTCGTCGCGTCCTTCCTGGCGGCGGAAGGCGATGCGGATCGCCTCGTCTCCGCTCTCGGGACCGTGCTGATGCGGGAGGACCGCAACTTCCACACGATCCAGTGCCTCGAGGCGTCGGTTCGGCAACACGAGCTGCTACGCGGCTCCGACGACGCGGCGCTGCCGCTCATCGCCGCGGCGCGCTACCTCGCGGCGCACGCTACGACAACGCGTGCCCAGCGGCAGACGTTCGACATCGCGCAACGCCTACACCGCGGCGAGAGGCTCCACGAGCTCGAACTCGCCTGACGCCACCGCGTCCGCGACAGGCTCCAAGTCCCCCCAAAAGGGGGACGAGACGAACGGCCGTTCCGACGAAAACCTGATTACCCCAATCCTCCCCAGTTCTTCCCCCTCTGAGCGGCCGTACCCAGCGGCCGCTCTTCTTTTGGGCACACACAGGCGGGGCGTCTACTGCCGTCGTGCCGCCTCGCGATGAATCGGACGGCGTCCCTCAGCTGCGAAGGACCTACCGAACGACGAAGGGCCGGCTGAACCGGCCCTTCGTCACTGCCTTCCGGAAGCTGGGCTTCCTAGAAGTCCATCCCGCCGCCGGGCATGCCTGCCGGCATCGCGGACTGCTTCTCCGGCATCTCTGCGACTACTGCCTCGGTCGTGAGGATGTTCTTTGCGATCGACGCGGCGTTCTGCAGCGCCGAGCGCGTCACCATGGTCGGGTCGATGATCCCCGCCTTGACCAGGTCCTCGATCTCGCCGTCCTCGACGTTCAGCCCGAAGCCCTTCTTGGCGTTGCGGACCTTGTCGATGACGACCGAGCCCTCGAGACCCGCGTTGTACGCGAGTTGGCGAAGCGGCTCTTCGAGTGCACGGATGAT
>DASTEM010000127.1:0-3731 GCA_035709545.1 Gaiellaceae bacterium
GATAGAATCCTTACACCGGTGCGGAGCCGCTGTTTGCGGGGATTTCTTCTCGCGCTCATCCTAGTCGCACTCGCCGTGCCAGTAGTCGCCGGCGGGCAGGACTCGGAGACGCGTGTTCTCGCCGTTCACCTCGACAACGACATCAACCCTGTGACACAGGAGTACGTCGAGAACGCCGTGGACCGCGCCGAGGACGAGGAGCTCGCAGCGGTCGTCCTCGTCCTCGATACGCCAGGCGGCCTGGCAACGTCGATGCGCGGAATTGTGAAGCGCTTCCTCGCCTCGAAGGTCCCGGTCGTCGTCTACGTCTCGCCTCCAGGCTCGAGCGCCGATTCGGCCGGTGCCGTGATCGCGATGTCCGCTGACATCGCTGCTATGGCGCCTCAGACCAACATCGGCTCGTCGACTCCGATCTCGCTCGGCGGCCAGGACATCTCGAAGGATCTTCGCCGCAAGATCGTGAACGACGCCGCCGCATACATCGGCGAGCTGGCGCGGGAGCACGACCGCAACGTCGAGGCAGCCCGCAAGATGGTCACCGAGGCCTCGAACTACGGCGCGCGCGAGGCAAAGGCGATCGGGCTCGTCGAGGTGATCGCACCGACCGTCCCCGCTCTCCTGAACCGCATCGACGGGACGAAGACTGTTCCGAAAGGCCTCGTGCTCGAGACGGCGGGAGCCCGGATCGAGAACGTCGAGATGAGCTTCTGGCAGAAGGCGCGTGACTTTCTCGTCGATCCGAACCTCATTGCGCTGATGCTCTCGATCGGCCTCATCGGAATCGTTGTGGAGCTTTGGAATCCCGGCTTGATCTTCCCCGGAACGGTCGGCGCGATCTCGCTGATCCTGGGCCTCTACGGGCTGCAGGTGCTTCCCGTCTCCCTTGCCGGCCTGCTCTTGATGATCCTCTCCGCGAGCTTCTTCGTCGCTGAGGCGTTCGTTCCGACGCACGGGGCGCTGACGGTCGCGGGGGGAGTCACGTTCGTGCTCGGCGCACTGATTCTCTTCGACCCGGCCGGGGAGGCGTATCAGGTGTCGCTCCCCGTCGCGGTCGGCATCGCAGCGACGCTCGCGCTGCTGCTGGGGATTGCGCTCACCCGCGTCGTACGCGTCGCACGACGCCCGGCGGCCGTGGGCGTGCAGGGAATGGTCGGCGCCTACGGCGTCGTGAGACGTGACGGACTGGTGCAGATCAACGGCGAGTTGTGGCGGGCGCGAGCGCTCGACCACGCGCCGCTCGTACCGGGCGAGCACGTTCGCGTGGAGCAAATCGAGGACGACCTGCGTCTGGTCGTAGGATCCAGTACGTCACCCGAACCGGAGGAGCCAAACTGATGGACGCGCCCGTAGGCCTGATCGTTGTTGTCGCAGCGCTCGTTGTCGTTCTCCTGTTCCTCTTCGCGGCAGTCAAGATCGCACGCGAGTACGAGCGCGGCGTGATCTTCCGCCTCGGCCGGCTATTGCCCGAGCCCAAAGGACCGGGGCTCTTCCTGCTCATCCCGGTCATCGATCGGATGGTCAGGGTGGACCTGCGGACTGTGACGTTGAACGTCCCGCCGCAGGAGGTGATCACGAAGGACAACGTCCCGGTGCGCGTGAACGCAGTCGCTTACTTTCGTATCGTCGAGCCCAACAACGCGATCGTCCAGGTCGAGAACTACATGGTCGCGACGTCGCAGATCGCGCAGACGACGCTGCGATCTGTACTCGGCCAACACGTGCTCGACGAGCTCCTCTCCGAGCGCGACAAGATCAACGTGATCCTCCAGAGCATCATCGACGAGGCAACATCGCCCTGGGGGATCAAGGTCTCGGTGGTCGAGGTCAAGGACGTCGAGATCCCTGCGGGCATGCAGCGCGCGATGGCGCGGCAAGCCGAAGCCGAGCGCGAGCGACGCGCGAAGGTCATCTCCGCCGAAGGCGAGTTCCAGGCCTCCGAGCGTCTCAAGGACGCCGCGGCGGTCATGTCGCAGGAGCCGATAACGGTTCAGCTTCGTTACCTGCAGACGCTGCTCGAGATCGGCGCGTCGAACAACTCGACGATCGTCTTCCCCATCCCGATCGACCTCCTCACCGCGCTCAAGAACGCGGCGGACTCCAGTACCGCGAATTGAGCGACGAGGGGTTCGTCACCCGAGACGGGTACCGGACCTACTACCGCGTCGAAGGTGACCTCGATTCGAGTCGGACACCCCTCGTCCTGCTGCACGGCGGGCCAGGCCTGCCTCACGGGTACTTCGAGCCACTTGCCGCTCTGGCAGACGAGCGCGCGATCGTCTTCTACGACCAACTCGGCTGCGGCCGCAGCGACCAGCCCGAGGACGACACCTTGTGGACGTTCGACACCTTCGTGAGCGAGCTCGATGCGGTTGTGGCGCACCTCGAGCTCGCGCGCTTCTCGGTGCTCGGGCACTCCTGGGGTGGCTGGCTCGCACTTGAGTGGCTGCTGCGGAAGCCCCGCCCTGCCCTGGCGGCTCTCGTGCTCGCCAGCACGTGCGCGAGCCTTCCCGCGTTCGGCCGGATGACTCGAGCTCTGAAGGCGACGCTGCCACAGGACACCCAGGACGCGCTCGATCGGCACGAAGCCGCCGGCACCACCGACGACCCTGAGTATGGCGCAGCGTCCTTCGCTTATATCCGCGAGTTCATCGTGCGCGCGGATCCGATCCCCGAGTTTCTGCTCACGGCAGCGGCGGCGAAGAACGCACACATCGCTGATCTCATGCAGGGGCCGGAATGGAACGTCAACGGACGGATCGCGGGCTGGGACGTGACGGCGCGGCTCGGGGAGATCGACGTGCCGACTCTCGTCACATCTGGGCGGTTCGACGAGATGACGCCGTGGGTTGTCGAGCCGTTGGCGAGCGGAATCCGGGGCGCCGAGTGGGTGGTCTTCGAGAAGAGCGCGCACGTCGCGCACGTCGAAGAGCCCGATCGCTACGTCGCCGTCGTACGGGACTTCCTCAGCAGGGTCGACGCCCGTAGACGCGCGCTCGAAACCGTGTAGGCCGCCGGGCAGTCCCGCCTATTCCTCGCCGGTCCCCGTCTCTGCGACGTCACCCTCGTCGTCCGCAGGGTGCTCGCCTCCATCGGTCGCGGGCGGCTCGTCGTCGTCCGAGCCGACGACCGGGGCGAGTGTCGCGACCTGCTCGCCTTCGCGCAGGCGCATCACGATCACGCCCTGTGTCGAGCGCCCGGCGCGGCGGATCCCGTCCACGGGAATCTTGATCACGGTGCCCCCGTCCGAGATCAGCATCACCTGATAGCCGTCGCGGACGATCCGCGCTCCGGCGAGCCGGCCCTTGCTCTCGACTAGCTGCACGGTCTTCACGCCCATCGTCCCGCGGCCTTTGACCGGGTAGTCGCCGACGCGTGTCCGCTTGCCGTAGCCGTTCTCGGTGACGACGAGCAGGTCCGCATCGTCGTCGGCGATGTCTACCTCGATGACCTCGTCACCGGCCCGGAGCTTCATTCCGGCAACGCCCGTCGTATCGCGGCCCATCGCCCGCGCCTGCCTGGCATGGAACCGAACTGCTTGACCGAGACGCGAGACCATGAGCACATCGTCGGCGTCGCCGGCAAGGCGAACACCGATGAGCTCGTCGTCCTCGCGCAGCTTGATGGCGATGATCCCGTCGGCCTTGAGCGGTGTGTTGTACGCGCCGAACTCCGTCTTCTTGACGATTCCCTTGCGCGTCGCACACACGAGGTACTTGGCCTCCTCGAAGTTT
>DASTEM010000128.1:0-2595 GCA_035709545.1 Gaiellaceae bacterium
CGGGTCACGCGGAGCGTGTTTACGAGGTCCTCGTCGAGCGCTGCGGGCTCGTGCCTGGCTCGAGCGTCATCGAGGTCGGACCGGGAACCGGCCATGCCACACGGCGACTCCTCGAATTAGGTGCAGATCCCCTGGTGGCCATCGAGCCGAACGCAGAGCTCGCCCGTTATCTCACGACCTCCGTCGGTAACCGCGCTGACGTCCGAGTGATCGCGCTCGAAGACTCCGAGCTGCCCGCGTCGTCGTTCGATCTTGCAGCTGCCGCATCATCGTTTCACTGGATCGATGCAGCTTCTGGCCTCGATGTCCTATATCGCGCGCTTCGACCCGGCGGCTGGATCGCGCTCTGGTGGACAGGCTTCGGCGATCCCTCCCGCCCGGATCCGTTTCGGGACGCGACGACCGAGCTTCTGGAGAACATGCCGCGAAGCCCGGTCGGCAGCCACCGCGGAGGCCGCACGCCGTCCGAGGGCGGAAGCGAAGCGTGGCTGAAGGCGCTCGCCTCCGCAGGCTTCGAGAACGGGGCACACGAACGAGTTCCATGGAGCAAGACCTTCGACGCCTACGGCATCCGTGAGATCTTCTCGACCTTCTCCCCCTTCCTTTACGTCGACGACGAGAAGCGAACCGAGATGCTGGACGCCCTCGAGCGAACCGCGCGGACGGAGTTCGGCGACCGCGTCGAGAAGCCGCTCGTGACGTCGCTCTATACGGCCCGCAGGCCGACGTAAGCAGTCGGCCGTACAATCAGATCGTGGCCACGCGCACCATGCTTCCCGTCCACGAGGCTCCGACGTGCTCGGTGGCAGGCGCTGCCGAGATCGTGGGCTCGAAGTGGACAGTCCTACTCGTCCACGATCTCTCAGAGGGCCCTCGGCGCTTCACGGAGCTCGAGCGCTCCTGTGCAGGCATCAGCCCGCGCACTCTGGCCGAGCGCCTCCGCTGGCTCGAGACGGGCGGGCTCGTCGAGCGTCAGAGCTATCCAGAGTCACCACCAAGGGTCGAGTACGCCCTGACCGAGAAGGGGCGAGCACTGCTCCCCGTCGTGCATGAGATGCGCCGCTTCGGCCACGAGTGGCTCGGGTGCGGCGTGCACGACACCGCGTCCGCCTGACGCATCAGTCCGCGAGGCCCTTGGCGCGCAGCTCGGTGAGTGCTCGCTCGGACTTCTCGAGCCCTGGGAGCCCCATCCCCTCGAGGACTCGGGGCGTCTTCGTGAACTGGATGTCGCGGTAGTCGACGACCTGCCAGTGGTTGCCCCAGGGATCGCGGAAGTCGTGGCTGCCGATCGTCTCCGCACCCGCCTCGCGAGCTCGCCGGACCGTCTCGGCTTGATCGTCGACGACAAGCCCTATGTGACCGGCTGAGACCGGCTGCCCGACGCGCTCGAGCGCAACGAACTGGTCGCCCATGTCCAGGAAGGCCATGTTCCCTACGCGGCCGCGCAGCTGCACGTCGTCGAAGATCCGCTCGAAGAACGCGATCGCCCCGTCGAGGTCGCCGACCTCGACCGCAAGGTGGTTGATGCCGACGAGCCTCGCCACCTGTCCAGAGTAGCCAGGCTCACGGTGTCTGACACCGAAGCCGGTCTCGGGGGACATGCCTCCGGAGGGCCGACTCTACGCCGCAGGCTCAGCCCATACGCCCGCGAGCTCGACGATGGTCGCGGCCGCCGCGGCCATGTCCTGGACACTGGCCCATTCGCGCACCGAGTGGTACTCCTGCCCGCCCGTGAAGAGGTTCGGAGTGGGCAGACCCTGCGCGGACAGCACCGCTCCATCCGTCCCGCCCCGAGTGATCGCCAGCCTCGGCTCGACGCCCGCGCGGCGGATTGCCTCGAGCGCCGCGTCAACGACCCGCGGGTTCGCCTCGATGAACGGGCGCATGTTTTGGTACGAGCTGCGTTCCTCGACGTCGACGTGCGCTCGCGGCTCGCGCTCCACGACCTGACGAGCGAGCTTGCGCAGGAGGCTCACGTGCTCCTCGAGGAGCTCGTCATCGTGGTCGCGCACGATGAAGTCCACGATCGCCTCCTCGGCGTTCCCGCTGATCCGATGAGGATGGACGAAGCCCTCGCGGTGCTCGGTGGTCTCAGGGGAGAGCCGATCTCTCGGGAGCGACGTGACGAGCTCGGCGGCGAGTTTTACCGCGTTGATCAGCTTTCCCTTCGCCGACCCTGGATGCACCGAAAGCCCGCGAATCGTCACGCGCAGCGAGCGGGCAGTGAACGTCTCGACGTCGAGCCCGCCCAAGCCGGCGCCGTCGAGCGTGTAGGCGATGTCGGCACCGAAATCACCGAGGTCGAAGTCCTCCGCGCCGCGCCCGACCTCCTCGTCCACCGTGAATGCGACCCGGATCGGCGCGCGCGGGCGGTCGGGATGCCGGGCAAGGTACGCGACGGCGGCCACGATCTCGGCGATCCCAGCCTTGTCGTCGGCTCCGAGCAGCGTCGTCCCGTCGCTAGTCACGATGTCGTGACCGAGTCGCTCCGCGAGCGCGGGCAGCTCTTCGGGATCGAGCACCTGGCGTGGGTCGCTGGGGAGCTGGATGGGATCGCCGTTCCAGGTCTCGTGGACGATGGGCCTCACGCCCGCT
>DASTEM010000129.1:0-4927 GCA_035709545.1 Gaiellaceae bacterium
GGCCGGTCTCGGCTGCATGGCGCTGCTCGTCCGCCCGATACGAGGAGCGCACGAGCGGCCCCGAGAAGACGGACCCGAACCCGAGTGCCTCGCCCTGCTCGCGGAACCAGCGGAACTCGTCGGGATGTACCCAGCGGTCGATGACGGCGTGCTTCGGAGAAGGCTGCAGGTACTGGCCGATGGTGACCACGTCAACTCCGTGCTCGCGGAGATCGCTCATCGTGTCGACGACCTCGTCGTTCGTCTCGCCGAGGCCGACGATGATCCCCGACTTCGTCATCACCGGGTAGACGGCGAGCTCCTTCACCCGCCGTAGGAGCCAGAGAGCCTTGTCGTAGCTCGCCTTCGCGCCGCGCATGCGCGCATGGAGGCGGCGAACGGTCTCGATGTTGTGGCCGAAGACGTCGGGGCGCGCGCCGAGCACCGTCGCGAGCGCCTCGTCCTCGACATCGAGGAAGTCCGGGGTGAGGATCTCGACGGTTGCCTCCGGGAGCTTCCGCTGGAGGGCTCGGATCGTGGCCGCGTAGTGCCCAGCGCCACGATCGGGGATGTCGTCGCGGTCGACCGAGGTGACGACGACGTGCGAAAGCCCCATCTGCGCCGCCGCCTGCGCGAGTCGGAGCGGTTCTAGCGGATCGGGCGGGGAGTCCGGCTTCCCCGAGTGGACGTAGCAGTAGCGGCAAGCCCGTGTGCACGTGTCGCCGAGGATCTGAAAGGTCGCGGTACCGCGCCCCCAGCACTCGCCGATGTTGGGGCAGCGCGCCTCCTCGCAGATCGTCGTCAGGTGCCCGTCGCGCATGAGGCTCTTCACCTCGAAGTAGCGCGAGTTGGCGCTCGGCGCGCGCACCTTCATCCATTCAGGGCGGCGTGGCCTCGCTGCGACGGGAAGTGACTTCTGCATCGCGGCCAGTCTACGGAACGAGGGTGAACGCCTCACAGTGCGCGGGCTTCACGACAGAGAAGTGCCGGCGGTCGAGCGTCGCGATCGTCGTCTCCTCGAGGCGCTCCGCGATCGCGACGATAGAGGCGTCGACGAATCCGAGGCGGAGATCTGCATACCGACGGACCAGCTCGCTTGCGCGGCGGTAGTCGCGCGGCTCGATGTCCTCGACTTCGATCGACCCGTCGTCGATGCTCGCGAGCAGCATCTCCGTCGCCCTGGGCGCTGATCTCGACTGGGCCAGACCGTCCACCTCGACGACGACGGGAGCCGGAACGAGGACGTCGTCCCGAGTTGCGAGGAGCTCGGCGCACGCCACGTGGAATCTGTCGCTCCGGACGAGAGCCGCGTAGACGACGCCTGTGTCACATATGAGTGTCATCGGAGCGGAAGTACTCGGTCAGGATCTCCTCGGCCCGCTCCGCCGTGTCGCCGGGGCCGTCATCGGACTCGACGGCACCGATGAAGCTCGGTGGACAGCGCCGCCGTTGCAAGACACGCCACTCGAGCCCCTGGCGAATCACCTGGCCGAGCGAGATCCCCTCCTGCTTGGCGATGGTGCGCAACTGCTCGAGCAGTGCGTCGTCGGCCATGATCGTCGTGCGGCTCATCCTCGGCATTATGGCACTCATTATGCAACATGAAGATCACTCCTTCGAGGCGCGACGCGCGCGTACGCTTCCCTCGTGATCCCAGAGGCGCCGCTCGAGCACAGCGATCACGGGGCGCTACCCGTCGGTGACGGCTGGTTCGTGGTCAATGCCCGTGACGCACAATGGTTCGAGAGCGACGGCCTGGGCTTCTATGCGCCGTTCGAGGGTGAGAACGCTCCATTCGGCGAGCTCGGGTTCAACCTGAACATCCTGCGCCCCGGCGAGCCGAGCTGCATGTATCACGCCGAGGAGACGCAGGAGGACTTCCTCCTGCTATCAGGCGAGTGCATCTTGATCGTCGAAGGACAGGAGCGGCGGCTGAAGACCTGGGACTACGTGCACTGCCCGCCTTGGACGGAGCACGTCTTCGTCGGTTCCGGCGAGGCGCCCTGCCTCCTCCTCGCGGTGGGCGCGCGTCTGAAGGGGCGCGGCCTTCGCTACCCCGTAAACGACGTCGCGCTGAAGTATGGCGCCGGGGTCGCGAACGAGACGACGGATCCGAAGGAGGCGTATGCGCGCTTCGCCGATCTGAAGCCGGTGCCGTGCCCGGACGAGTTCCCGAGCGGCTGACTAAGTAACAGTCTGTTACTTGGGCTTCGTACGTTCGCTCAGAGTCGGCGCGTCGTCAGCGGGCTGCGAGTGAGGCGTGGATCCGCTGCGGCCAGAGGCCGGCTCCGTCCTCGGCCGGCAGCTCCTCGAAATCGAGCCCGTAGACCTCTGCGATGGCCTGGACTGCGATCGGGTGCACCTCCTCGATCGTGATCGGGCGGTCGAGCTCGCGCGCCATCGTGGTGAACGCGGCGTCTTCGAGCCCGCACGCCGTGATCCACTCCGTGAACGGCGCGGGGTCGAGGTCCACGTTGAGCGCGTACCCGTGCGTCGTCACCCAGCGCGACACGTGAACGCCGATCGAGGCGATCTTGCGCGGGCCCTGCCCGTTGCTCGGCGGCATCCAAACGCCCGTCAAGCCCTCGTAGCGCACGCCTTCCAGATCGAATCCGGCGAGCGTGCGCATGAGCGCCTTCTCGAGGTCGCGCACGTACCGCTTTACGTCCTTTCCGTGATTGCGAAGGTCGAGGATCGGGTAGCAGACGAGCTGGCCGGGGCCATGGAACGTCGACTTCCCTCCGCGGTCCGTCTCCGCGATCTCGACCTCGGCGCCCTCGGGAATATGCAGCTCGCTCTCGGTCTCCGTGCGCCGGCCGATCGTGATGACCGGCGGATGCTCGAGGAAGATCACGGTCTCCGGGATCGCTCCCTGCGAGACCGCACCCGCGAGCGAGCGCTGAAGGTCGAACGCCTCGCTGTACGGCACAAGGCCGAGGTTCAGCAGGTACGCGCCGCGGCTCACGTGCGTTGTCCGAACATCCAGCGGTGTCCCTCGAGATCCTCCGCCGAGCAGATCTGCTGGCCGATGCCGGGATCCTCCGGTTCTCGCAGGATCGTCGAGCGGTTCTCCACGAATCCAAACGCGCGTTCGAGCCAGTCGATCGCATCAGAAGCGTCCTCGTACGCGATGAACGGGACGATTCGCTGCGGCATCGTCAGGTCGCGCGGATCTCGTAGCGCGGCAAGCCGTCGTCGGGGAGCGTCTCCCACGGCGCGACCGAGCGGACGAATATGTGCGCCTCGGGCTTTCCCTCGAAGCCGGAGTCGATCGCGCTCAGGCGCACAGCGCAGAGCTCGGACTCGGGCCAGCCTCCGCCGAAGAGGTTCGAGCCGCACACGGAGCAGAACGTCTTGGCCGAGCCTCCCTCGGGCGTGTAGGAGCGAAGGAGCTCATCGCCCTCGAGTATCCGGACGGCCCCTGTGCGGGCTCGACCGCTCGTCGTGCCGACGCCTCCTGCGAGGCGCTTGCAGTTTTCGCAGTGGCAGTGCGAGACGGTGATGAAAGGCTCGGTGACCTCGAACCGGACCGCGCCGCACAAACAGCTTCCTTGCATAGCCACGTTAGTACGCCGCCTCGTCCCAGGTCTCGAGCCGCGCGCGCAGGTCACGCAGGAAGCGGCCTGCAAGTGCCCCGTCCACGAGGCGGTGGTCGTAGGTCAGAGTCAGGTTCATGATCGGCCGGATCGCGATGACGTCCTGACCCATCTCGTCCTGGACGACCCACGGTCTCTTGACGACGGCGTAGGTTCCGAGGATCGCGGCCTGCGGCTGACTGATGACGGGGGTCCCATGGAACGTGCCATAGCCGCCCGGGTTGGTGATCGTGAACGTGCCGCCCTGCACCTCGTCCGGGAGCAGCTTCTTCTCGCGTGCGCGCTGCGCGATGTCGGCGACGCCTTTTGCGATCCCGAGAAGGTTGAGCGTCTCCGTGTTACGGAGGACCGGGACGATGAGGCCCTTGCCGTCGGCGAGTTCGACGGCGAAGCCGAGATTGACGTACCCGCGCGTGACGATCTGCTCCTCACGGATCTCGCCGTTGATCCACGGGTAGTCCTTCAGCGTCTCCACGACCGCTCGTGCGATGAAGGCGAGGTATGTGACATTCACACCGTGGCTCGCCTCGAATTCGGGCTTGAGCTTCTTCCGGAGGGCAACCACGCGCGACATGTCGACCTCGATGGCGCTCGTCACGTGCGCGGACGTGTCCAGCGAACGGCGCATGTGCTCGGCGATGCCTCTGCGCATCGCGGTCATGGGCTCGAGCACCTCGCCCCCTGTGGGTGCTGTCGCAGCGACCGGTGCGGGCGCCGCCGGCGGTGGAGCGACGGGCGGTGCGGCGGCCGGCGCCGCGGCTGCCGCGATAGGCGCGACCTCAGGTGCCGGTGCGACGGGTTCGGGCGCCGGCACTGGGACATACGGAGGAGCAGCGGGAGCCTCGGGCACGAGTGCGGGTTCGGGCGGCGGAACAACGACAGCACCCGATTCGAGGTACGAGAGGATGTCCTTCTTGGTGACGCGACCGCCCGTTCCCGTTCCGGGCACGACGGACGGGTCGACCCCGTGCTCCGCGGCGATGCGGGCGACGACCGGTGACACGAAGGTCCTCCCGTTCCCCGAGACAGCCGGAGCTGGAGCTGAGGCCGCTACGGGTGCCGGCACAGCGACCGGCGCCGGCGCGGGCTCCACGATCGGAGCCTCTGGTGCGATCGCGACAGGCGGCTCGACGGCGAGCGAGGGCGGGAGCAGCGGAGGCACGGGATCCGGCGCGGGCGCTACGACCTCGGCGGCAGCGGACCCCGCTGGCGGCCCGATGGTCGCGATCACCGTGCCGACCTCGACGGTCTCACCCTCTGCCACCAGGATCTGCGTCACCACTCCCTCGGCTGGGCTCGGAACTTCGGTGTCGACCTTGTCGGTCGAGATCTCGAGGAGCGGCTCGTCTCGG
>DASTEM010000130.1:0-2802 GCA_035709545.1 Gaiellaceae bacterium
GTCGCCGCGGCCGATCCCCATTACCATCCGTCCGCCCGAGATGGCGTGCAATGTCGCGTAGGCGCTTGCCGTGACGGTCGGCTCGCGTGTGCCCGGGTTCGTCACACAGTGGCCGAACTTCATTCGGCTCGTGGCCTGGACCGCCATTGTCAGGAGCGGATAGGACTCGTGCCAGAGGATCGGCGAGTCGTAGGTCCAGCCGTACTCGAAGCCGTGGCCTTCGGCCAACTGCATCAGCTCCACCAGACGGCTGGCTGGAGGGTCGGGCAGAACGGTGACGCCGAAACTCAGAGCCATGTGTGTCTCCCTCGCTAGATCGGAACCGGATTATCCCGCGAGCGGCCCCTGGCGCAAAGAGATCCCTACTGGCCGCCGCCTGCGAGCCAGTCGATCGTCTTCGAGGTGAGGACGTCCAGCGCGGCGACGGACTGCTCGAGGTGCTCCTCGCGCGTGTCCTCGAGCTTCGTGTGCGAGAGGCCGCGAAGGCTCTGGACGAACATCATCACGGTCGGGACGCCCGCTCGTGCGACCTCTGCGGCGTCGTGCAACGGGCCGGAGGGCAGGCGATGCGACGTGCCGACGATCTCGTTGATCGCTTCCTCACAGAAGCCGAGCAGCGTGTCGTCAAAGAGGATCGGCTCGATCGACCAGATCTTCTCCCACTCGACGTCGATGTCTTCCTCGGCAGCGAAGCGTTCGCTCGACGCCTTCGCCTCTGCGAGCATCGCTGCCAGCCGGTCGGCATCGAGATGGCGCTGATCGAGCAGCTGCTCAGCGGTCTCGACCACGGAGGTCACGATTCCGGGGCGACAGACGACGCCGCCGGACGTGCAGACGGCACCACTGCCTCCCCTCCGCGCGATCTCCCTGATCTCGAGTGCGAGCTTGGCGGCTCCCGCGAGAGCGTCACGTCGCTTGTCCATCGGCGTCGACCCCGCGTGCGCCGCCTGGCCACGCCATGTGATCCTGTGCCGCTCGACTCCGAACGTGCCCTGGACGACACCGAGAGACAGATCCATCGACTCGAGCACCGGGCCCTGCTCGATGTGGAGCTCGAGGTAGGCCGCAGCGCTAGCGAGCTCGCTCCGCGCCTCGAGCGCCTTGTCGAGATCCACGCCGTGGGCAGCGAGCGCATCCGGAAGTGGGACTTCGTCCCGATCCGTGAGCTGTCGCAGCTCGTCCTGATCGGACATCGAGCCGGCGGCTGCGCTCGACCCGAAGAGGCTTCGGCCGAAGCGCGCACCTTCCTCGTCGGCCCAGTTGACGAGGCGAACGGTCACGGGTGGCACGCCGTCGGCAGCGACTCGGCGGAGAACCTCGACTCCCGCCATGACGTTCAAGGCCCCGTCGAGCCAGCCTCCGTTCGGCACGGAGTCGATGTGTCCGCCGATGAGCACCGCACGCTCGCTCGCTCCGTCGAGCGTGAACCATTGGTTGCCGGCTGCGTCGATTGACTCGCGGGCTCCGGTCGGGGCGACTTTTCCGCGCAGCCACTCGCGTGCGCGCTCCCAGGTCTCCGTCCAGGCGACGCGCTGCGCGCCGTTCTCGTCTCCGGTGAGCTCGCGGAGCTCCTTCAGCTCGGCGACGGTTCGTTGTGGATCGACTGGCATGCGACGACTCTAACGTGCGGTCTCGCATGTGGTATGGAAGGCGGATGCAGCGGGGGAATCACGTCCAAAGAGCTGCGGACCCCGTGACAGCCCACGTAAGCACACTGGCTGCGGTCGTCGAACATCTGCTCGCACGCACGGGAGCGAGCCGGGTGACGCTGCGGCAGGATCTCCCGGGGGACTACACCTTCCCTGTGACGCACGAGGCGCTCGCGCCCGGGACACCATCCCTGATGGAGGAACGAACGATCGATCTTCGGACACAGCCTGTCGTCGCTGAGCTCGCCCAGGGTCGCCAGGTCGTTCAGGACGACTGTCGCTCTGCCTCCGACGATGCGGCGTTTCACCGCATGCGCCAGGTGTACGGCGGGCTCGCGGCGCAGATCGTGACGCCGGTCGTCCAAGACGGTCAGCTCGCCGCGATCGTCTCGGTACATCAGCTTGGCGAGCCGCGCACATGGACTCGCGAGGAGATCGCGGCGGCCGCCCTCGCGGCCGAGGAAGCAGGGAAGCTTCTGTGAGAGTTCCGGCCGACCGAGCGCACAATCGGTGGCATCCCGATCTCGAGCCGGTCGCCTCGGTCGGGCTCGGCAAGGAGATCACGCTCGAGACACGGGACGGCCTCGACGGCCAGCTCTCGCGGGCGAGCACGCACGAGGATGCGGGCCGCCTCGATCTCGGTCTGGGGCATCCGCTGACGGGTCCAGTCTGGGTCGAAGGAGCCGAGCCTGGCGATCAGCTCGAGGTCGAGCTCGCGTCCTACGAGGTGGCCGACTACGGAGTAACGGCTGTGATCCCGGGCTTCGGCTTCCTGGCGGACCTCTTCCCGGATCCGTATGTCGTGCACTGGGACATCGAAGACGGCTATGCGCGCTCGTCGGCGCTGCCGGGCGTCTCGGTGCCGGAGGACGTGTTCGCCGGCGTCATCGGCGTCGCCCCGACGCACGCTCTCATGGAGGAGATCCGCGGTCGGGAGCAGGCGATCGCGAACGCGGGAGGGCCGGTTGCCGACTCGGCGCCGGAGAGCGCCCTTCCGCCAGAGGCAGCCGCCGGGCTCCGGACGATCCCGCCACGGCCGATCGGCGGCAACATCGACATTCGCCAGCTTGTCGCCGGCTCGCGGCTCTTCCTACCGGTGCACATCCCGGGCGCGCTCTTCTCGATCGGGGATCTCCACTTCGCGCAGGGTGAC
>DASTEM010000131.1:0-2534 GCA_035709545.1 Gaiellaceae bacterium
CGGTTCCCATGCTTCGCGACTGCGGCGCCTGCGGACGCCGCCAGGATCGCTGCGGTCGTCGAGATGTTGAACGTCCGGGTCCCGTCGCCTCCCGTTCCGACGACGTCGACAACGTCCTCTCGCGTCGTACGAACGGGAAGCACGTGCTCGCGCATGGCCACCGCGCAGCCTGCGATCTCCTCGACCGTCTCGCCCTTTGCTCGCAGCGCGACAAGGAATCCGCCGATCTGCGCAGACGTCGCCTCCCCGCGCATGATCTCGCCCATCACGTCGCAAGCTTCGGCGCGCCCGAGGTCGCGGCCGTCGAGGAGCTGCTGAATCGCCTGCTGGATCATCTCGCGCAGAGTCTTGCTGGTCCGTGCAGTTCGATACGCGTTCGCGGCTGCGAGCCGAAGCGTCGAGGAGGATTGCGTTGCTGAGAAGTGCAGCGTCGGCAAGGCGAGGCACAACGGCGCGCCGGAACGCACCGGGGTCGCCGTTGGTCGCCTCCGCTACACAACCCCCTCGAGCGCGGCGACGAGCTGCTCGATGTCGGTTTCGTCGTTGTACGGGCCGATCGACACGCGCATGAGCTTGCGACCTTCCCACTCGTAGACGGGTACCTCGATGCGATGCTCCTCGTACAGACGCCGCCAGAGCGCGTGGGGGTCGCCTCGGCGCAGCTCCACCGCGCGCATGAGGAGCGCAGGGTCGCCGGGGTGCCGCTCGAGTCCGAGCTCTCCGAGACGCGCTTCGGCGTGGTCGGCGAGCGCCAGCGAGGCTGTGAGGTCGAAGTTCGCATGCACCTCGATCGCCTTCGGGACGGTGAGGTACGCCGCCGGGTCGTTCGTCCCTTGCCAGCCGTGTCGCTCCCCAAAGTCCGCGTCCTCGTGGTATCCCCAGCTGACGACGAGCGGCTCGATCCATCCCTGGTGCTCCGGCCTCGCCCACAGGAATCCGGAGCCCTTCGGCGCGCAGAGCCACTTGTGACAGTTCCCCGCGTAGATGTCGGCGCCGACAGCCTCGATGTCGAGGGGAATCTGGCCGGGCGCGTGCGCTCCGTCCACGATCGAGAGAACGCCCGCCTGCCGGGCAGCTTCGCAGACCTCCTCGACTGGCAGTCGAAGCGCCGTCGCCGACGAGATGTGCGACACGAGGACGGCTCGCGTCCGCAGGCCGATCTGCGACACGATCTCCTCCGGCTCGCACTGGACGACGTTCGCACGGATGGAGGAGAGCGTCCGCACGATCGCGCCGTACTCGTGCTTCGTCGTGAGGATCTCCTCCTCGGGCCGAACGCGGAGTGAGCGGATGACGGCGTTCAGGCCGGAGGTCGCGTTCGGCATGAACACGAGGTCCTCGGCTCGGGCGCCGACGAAAGTGGCGAGTGCCGCGCGCGCGTCGTCGAGGAGGCTCGACTCCGCCCCATCCCAGAACCAGGTGCCGAGGCGCCTCAGCAGAAAGTCCGTCGGCTCCCGCTCGAGCTCGCGCTGCCAGCGCTGATACTCGTCGAACACGGCGATGGGACACGCGCCGTACCCGCCGTGATTCAGGTAGACGACATCCGGGTCGAGGAGAAATCCGTCACGCACGCGACGGCTAGTGTCTCACGGTGCGCCGCCTGCTTCGCACCTACTTTCCGCCGCTTCCGCGGTCGGTGGCGACTCTTCAGGCCGGCGGGCTCGTCAACTCGTTCGGCAACGGGACCGTCATCCCGTTCCTGTTCATCTACCTGCACAACGAGCGAGGAATCGGCGTCGCCGTCGTCGGTCTGATCTTTGCCACGCACGCGCTTGTGAGCATGGTCGCGGGCTCGATCTTCGGCTCGCAGATCGACCGTTTCGGCGGGAAGCGGATGCTCGGCGTCTCGCTCGCGATTCTCACAGTCGGTTATGCCGCCTACGCGCTCGTGCACGAGCCGTGGCAGGGATTCCTCGTCGGAGCGCTGAGCGGGATCGGCGTCGGCGGCTTCTGGCCGTCCCAGTCGACGCTGATCGCCGGGCTCTCGTCACCGGAGCAGCGACCTGCCGCCTTCGCCATGCAGCGAGTCGTTGCGAACGTCGGGATCGGTCTCGGTGCGCTGACGGGCGGATTCATCGCCGCGACGGGATCGTTCACCGCGCTCTTTCTGCTCGACGCGGCGACGTTTCTCGTGTACGGAGCCGTGATGCTCGTCCTCGTGCCGGAGCCGACGACCCGAAATGAAGCTGGAGCTCAGGGGCGCACTGGCTCGTACCGAGATGTCCTCCGGCATAGGCCGTTCATGGCAGTGATCGGGCTGAACGCACTGTTCATCTTCGCTGGTTTCTCGCTCCTGGAGGTCTTGCCCGTATACGCCAAGAACGAGGGCGGCCTCACAGAGATGCAGATCGGTCTCGTCTTCTTCGTCTACACGGTCGTGGTCATGCTCGCGCAGCTCCCGCTCGTGCGCTTCGCGCGCGGCCATCGACGCATGCCTGCCCTTGCATTCCTCGGCGCGCTCTGGGCATCAGCCTGGGTCCTCGTGCCGGTCGCCGGCTCAGCAACACCGACGGCCGCGTTCGTGCTGCTCGCCG